>NZ_JBFUKP010000022.1:0-68592 GCF_056400765.1 Ramlibacter sp. P4_H7 | reverse complement strand
GCGGCGCGCCGCGTGGGCGGCGTCGATCCGGCCAGCGTGCGGCTGGCGCGCGAGCCGGCGGGAATGTCTTTCGCGCTGGACGCGAAGCGCCAGTCGCCTCGCGCCGCGGTGCTGGCGCTGCAGGCCGCCGCGCCGCCGGGCACGCGCGTCAGCCTCGTGCGCGTGCTGGACTCGGCGCGCCCCTGATCACTTCACCAGCAGCACGGGGATGTCGCACCCGGTCAGCACGTTCTGCGCGACGCTGCCCAGGAGGGCGCGGCCCAGGATGCCGTGGCCATGCGTGCCCATCACGACCATGTGGGCCTTTTCCTTCTTGGCGGCCTTGACGATCTCCTGGCCCGGGTTGCCCACGGTCCATCGCACCGTGTAGGCGATGTCGTGGCGCTGCAGGAACTTCTCGATCGGCTTGAGCACCTTGGCGGCCTCGTCGGCGTGGTAATCGTTGACGGCGGCGGCGCCGACCATGCTCTTGACGCGCGGCGGCATGGCGGGCTGCACGTTGACGACGACCACGTGGCCGTCGCCGCCGGCGATTTCAGAATGGGTGACGAGGAAGGCCAGCGCCTTCTTGGTGTAGCTGCTGCCATCGGCGGCCAGGATGATCTTCATGCGGATCTTTCTTTCTTGTCGGTGACGGGAGGATGCCGGTCAGCGCAGGACCAGCACCGGGATATTGCCATGGGTCAGGACGTGCTGCGTCTCGCTGCCCAGCAGCAGGCGCTTGAGGCCCCGGCGGCCATGCGACGCCATCACGACCAGGTCGCACTTGTGCTTCTTCGCTGCGTTCAGGATCGCCTCGGCGACCAGGTCGGAGCGCACCGTGACGGCCCTGGCCACCACGCCCGCCTTCTCGGCGGCCTTCCCGACTTCGTCGGCCAGCTCCTGGCCCTTGTCGGCCCACTGCTTCTCCACGCGCGCCACCTCGTTGGGCGACACCGAGATGCCGCCTTCGAAGTAGGAGGTGGGATAACGCGGCACCACGTTCAGGGCCACGACCTCGGCGCCGATGGTGGCGGCGAGTTCGACGGCACTTTTCACGGCCTTCTTGGACAGCGCGGACCCGTCGGTGGGCACGAGAATTCGTTTGTACATGCAAAGTCTCCTTCCAGATGAGTACAGCTTACGAGGGAGCGCCCGGAGCCGGTTGACATTTGTCAACCGGTGGTGCCGGGGCCACCCTTAGGCTTGCTGCATGCAAGCTGCGACCCTTCCGTCCCTCCTCGTGGGCGACGTGCCGGCGAGCGCCCCGGACGGCGCCGCGGCCATCGACCTCCGCGAGGAATGGGAGACCTTCAGCCGCCCCGCGCCCGGGCGCTCGGGCTGCTGGGAGTCCTACCTCGCCATCGAAGGCATCTACTGCGCGGGCTGTTCGCTCTCCATCGAACAGGCGCTCACCGGGCTGCCCGGCGTCGTCGATGTCGAAGTCAATGGCGCCACCGCCACCGCCCGCGTGGTCTGGAATCCGTCGCAGGGGCAGCCCTCGCAGTGGCTGCACGCGCTGCAGCGCGCCGGCTACCGCGGCCTGCCCGCGGGCGACCAGCTGGCCGCCGTGCCGCGCCGGCAGGCCCAGCGCCTGCTGCTGTGGCGCTGGCTGGTGGCGGGCTTCTGCATGATGCAGGTGATGATGTACGCGGTGCCCGCGTACGTCGCCGGGCCCGGCGAGATCACGCCCGACGTCGCCGCGCTGCTGCGCTGGGCCGCCTGGCTGCTCACGCTGCCGGTGCTGCTGTTCTCCTGCACGCCCTTCTTCGGCTCGGCCTGGCGCGACCTGCGCCATGGCCGCGTCGGCATGGACGTGCCGGTGTCGGTCGGCATCCTGATCGCCTTCGCCGCCAGCACCTCCGCCACCTTCGACCCGCAAGGCCCGCTGGGCGCCGAGGTCTGGTACGACTCGGTGACCATGTTCGTGTTCTTCCTGCTGTCCGGCCGCCTGCTGGAGCAGCGGCTGCGCGACCGCACCGCGGGATCGCTGGAGGCGCTGATGCGCCGGCTGCCGGACACGGTGGAGCGCGTGCGTGTCGACGGCAGAAGCGAACGCGTGCCGGTGCGCCGACTCGCGCTGGGCGACCGCATCCGCCTGCAGCCGGGCGAGGTGTTCCCCGCGGACGGCCAGATCCTGGAGGGCGACACCCAGGTGGACGAGGCCTTGCTGACCGGCGAATCGACACCGATCCCGCGGCATGCTGGCCAGCCCGTGATCGCGGGCAGCGCCAACCTGAGCGGCTGCGTGCTGGTGCTGGTGGAGCGCGTCGGCGCCGCCACCCGCTACGGCCAGATCGTGGCCCTGATGGAACGCGCCTCGCACGAGAAGCCGGCCATCGCCAAGCTGGCCGACCGCATCGCCACGCCCTTCCTGCTGGCGGTGCTCGCTGCCGCCGCGGCCGCGGCCTGGTGGTGGTGGCCGCAGGGCCCGTCGCACGCGCTGGGGATCGCGGTCGCCGTGCTGATCGTCACCTGCCCGTGCGCGCTGTCGCTCGCCACGCCGGCCGCCACGCTGGCCGCCGCCGGCGCGCTGGCACGGCGCGGCATCCTGGTGCGCCGCATCGAGGCGCTGGAGGACGGCGCCGGCATCGACACCGTGGTGTTCGACAAGACCGGCACGCTCACCACCGACCGCATCGCGGTGCGGTACGTGCGCACCCGCGAGGACGTGTCGCTGGCCGAGGCCGTGCAGATCGCGGCGGCGCTCGCGCGGCATTCGCTGCATCCCGCTTCGCGCGCGATCGCCGCCGCGTCGGCCGGCGCGGACCTGAAGCTGAGCGACGTGCAGGAGGTCACCGGGCAGGGCGTGCAAGGCGTGCTGCCCACGCTCGCCGGCCACACGCCGCGCCGCGTGCGGCTGGGCTCCGCCGCCTTCTGCGGCGTGCGTCCCTCGGAAGAGGCCGGCAACCCGCAGGTGTTCCTGTCCGACCACCGCGGCTGGCTCGCCACCTTCGACCTGGACGAGGCGCTGCGGCATGGCGCCATCGCGGCCGGCGCCGTGCTGCGCCAGATGGGGCTGCAGCTGGAAGTGCTGTCCGGGGACCAGACGGCCGCCGTGCAGCGGCTGGCCACGCGCGCCGGCATCCAGAAGGCCCTGGGCCGGCAGACGCCGCAGGACAAGCTGGACCACGTGGCGCGCCTGCAGCAGCAGGGGCGGCGCGTCGCCATGGTGGGCGACGGCATGAACGACGGCCCGGTGCTCGCGCGCGCCGACATCTCGATCACCATCGGCGAATCGGTGCCGGTGGCGCAGGCGCGCTCGGACTTCATCATCCAGGGCGGGCGGCTCGATGGCGTGGCCGCGGTGCTGGTGCAGGCCCGCCGCGCGCGCGCCGTGGTGCGGCAGAACCTGGCCTGGGCCGCGCTCTACAACGCCGTCTGCGTGCCGCTGGCCGTGGCTGGCATGATGCCGCCTTGGCTGGCCGGCCTGGGCATGGCGGCCAGCTCCCTGTTCGTGGTGCTCAACGCGGCCCGCCTCGCGCGGCTGCCCCAGGTTTCCTGATGGACATCCTCTTCCTCCTGATCCCGCTGTCGGTGGTGCTGGCGCTGGTCATCCTCGGCGCCCTGGGCTGGGCCGTGTGGCGCGGCCAGTTCGAAGGCGTCGAGGCCGAAGGCGAGCGCATCCTCGGTCCGGACTGAGCGCATATCCGCTTTCGGGGCGGCAAAGCTGCGCGTGGGCGGGCTGCGGCGCGATGGCTACCGCGTTCGGCGCGTGTGCTCTGCTCCTTGCCGGTACGCCGCGCACGATCGGGTCGCGGGGCGATGGCTACGCCGTTCGGCACAGCGCTGCGCGCTGCTACCGAATTCCCTGCGCCGGGCGATCCCGCGACCCTTCATTGGCCATGAGTGCATTGCCGCCGTCCGGGTCGCGGAATCACCCACCGCAGGCGCCTGTGCTTTATTCACGCGACAGCCCGCCCGCGCGCAGCTTTGCGGCAGTGCCGTGGTGCACCACCGCCGCAACCACCCCACTGCAACGCCGCGCATGGTCGGGTCGCGGGGCGAATAAAGCACAGGCGCACACGGTGGATGGTCTTGCGGCCCGCACGGCACCAGTGCACCGCCGGCCTGTGATGGGCCGCAAGGCCTTCCAGCGTGGGGAATTTGGTAGCAGCGCGCAGCGCTGTGCCGAACGCCGTAGCCATCGCCCTGCGACCCGACCGTGTGCGGCGTCCTCACTCAGTCGCAGAGCGCACGCACGAACCGAGAGCGGCACGGATCGGCAGGAACATATTCCCCGGGCACCCCGGCCCCACTTGATTTTCGTCAAGCGAAGCCCAACCCGACAAATGGAGACTCGGAGCATCTGAAAAAGGTGCTTCATGAACCAACCAAGCGTCACCCCTGCCATCTACAGCGACACGGTCGTGCGGCAGTTCTCGTTGATGGCCGTTGTCTGGGGTGTGGTGGGCATGCTCGTCGGCGTGTTCATCGCGGCCCAGCTCGCCTGGCCTGAACTCAACCTCGGGATCCCGTGGCTCAGCTACGGCCGGCTGCGGCCCCTGCACACCAACGCGGTGATCTTCGCGTTCGGCGGCTGCGCGCTGTTCGCCACCAGCTACTGGGTGGTGCAGCGCACGTCGCAGGTTGCGCTGTTCCTGCCCAAGCTCGCCGCCTTCACCTTCTGGGGCTGGCAGGCGGTGATCGTCGCGGCCGCCATCAGCCTGCCGCTGGGCTACACCTCCGGCAAGGAATACGCCGAACTCGAATGGCCGATCGACATCCTGATCACGCTGGTGTGGGTGTCGTACGCGATCGTGTTCTTCGGGACCATCGGCATCCGCAAGGTGAAGCACATCTACGTGGCCAACTGGTTCTACGGCTCCTTCATCATCGCCGTGGCGCTGCTGCACCTGGTGAACAGCGCCGCCGTTCCCGCCGGCTTCATGAAGTCCTACTCCGCCTACGCGGGCGTGCAGGACGCGATGGTGCAGTGGTGGTACGGCCATAACGCGGTGGGCTTCTTCCTGACCGCGGGCTTCCTGGGGATGATGTACTACTTCATCCCGAAGCAGGCCGAGCGGCCGGTGTACAGCTATCGCCTGTCCATCGTGCACTTCTGGGCGCTGATCTTCACGTACATGTGGGCGGGTCCGCACCACCTGCACTACACCGCGCTGCCGGACTGGACCCAGTCGGTCGGCATGATCTTCTCGCTGATCCTGCTGGCGCCCAGCTGGGGCGGCATGATCAACGGCGTCATGACCCTGTCGGGCGCCTGGCACAAGCTGCGCGACGACCCCGTGCTGCGCTTCCTGATCGTGTCCCTGTCCTTCTACGGCATGAGCACGTTCGAGGGCCCGATGATGTCCATCAAGACCGTCAACGCGCTCTCGCACTACACCGACTGGACCGTCGGCCACGTGCATTCCGGCGCGCTGGGCTGGGTGGGCCTGATCTCCATGGGCTCCCTGTACTACCTGATCCCGCGCCTGTTCGGCCAGAAGAAGATGTACTCCATCAAGGCGATCGAGATCCACTTCTGGACCGCCACCATCGGCATCGTGCTGTACATCGCAGCGATGTGGATCGCCGGCGTGATGCAGGGCCTGATGTGGCGCGCCATCAACGGCGACGGAACGCTCACCTACACGTTCGTCGAATCGGTGAAGGCGACCTATCCCTTCTACGTGATCCGCGTGCTCGGCGGCCTGCTGTACCTGGGCGGGATGATCCTGATGGCCTGGAACACCTGGATGACCGTGGCCAACGGCCGCGCCGTGCGCATCAATGTCCCGGCGGTCGTCGCCCACGCCTGACCACAGAAAGCATTGCACCATGAGCGACAACGCAACCCCCGCCTCCGGCTTCACGCACGAGAAGGTCGAGACCAACAACTTCCTGATGATCGTGCTGATCCTGCTGGTCGTCGCCGTCGGCGGCCTGGTGGAGATCGTGCCCCTGTTCTTCCAGAAGTCCACCACCGAGCCGATCGCGGGCCTGAAGCCCTACACCTCGCTGCAGGTCGCCGGCCGCGACATCTACGTGCGCGAAGGCTGCTACAACTGCCACTCGCAGATGATCCGTCCCTTCCGCGCGGAGACGCTGCGCTACGGCCACTACTCGGTGGCCGGCGAGTTCGTGTACGACCACCCGTTCCAGTGGGGTTCCAAGCGCACCGGCCCGGACCTGCACCGCGTGGGCGGCAAGTACAGCGACGAATGGCATCGCATCCACCTGAACAACCCGCGCGACGTGGTGCCCGAGTCCAACATGCCGGCCTACTCGTGGCTGGAGAAGAACGCGGCCGACGCCGACAGCATCCAGGCGCACATGAAGGCGCTGCGCACCGTCGGCGCGCCCTACAGCGACGACGAGATCGCCAAGGCGCCCGCGGACCTCAAGGGCAAGACTGAAATGGACGCGCTCGTGGCCTACCTGCAATCGCTGGGCCGCGCGCTCAAGTAAGGGAAGGACCGGCCATGGACATCAACATCCTGCGCGAGATCGCGACCGTCGTATCCCTCGCGACCTTCATCGGCATCATCGGCTGGGCCTGGTCCCGCCGCAACCGCGAGGGCTTCGAGGAAGCCGCGCGGATCCCCTTCCAACAAGACGAATAAGGACCCGACCATGAGCGATTTCACCACCGGCTTCTGGTCGATGTACGTTGCCGTCGCCACGCTGGTCAGCGTGCTGGCCTGCGGCCTGCTGCTGTGGATCACCGCCCGCAAGAAGGTGACGCCCAGCAAGGACAACACCACCGGCCACGTCTGGGACGAGGACCTGACCGAGATGAACAACCCGCTGCCCATGTGGTGGGTCGGCCTGTTCATCATCACCATCGTGTTCGGCCTGGGCTACCTGGCGGCCTATCCAGGCCTGGGCTCCTACCAGGGCCAGCTGAAGTGGACGCAGAAGGGCGAGTACGACGCCGAGGTCGCGCTGGCCAACAAGGAACTGGAACCGCTGTATGCCCAGTTCACGGCCAAGAAGCCCGAGGACCTGGCCGGCGACGCCAACGCCATGGCCATCGGCGAGCGGCTGTTCATGAACAACTGCGCCCAGTGCCACGGCTCCGACGCGCGCGGCAGCAAGGGCTTCCCCAACCTGGCCGACGCCGACTGGCTGCACGGCGGCTCCACCGACAAGATCAAGGAGACCATCACCAAGGGCCGCATCGGCATGATGCCGCCGATGGGCGCCGCCGTCGGCGGTGCCGACGACGTGAAGAACGTCGCGCACTACGTGCTGTCGCTGTCGAACAGCCCGCACGACTCGCTGCGCGCCCAGCTGGGCAAGGCGAAGTTCGCGGCGTGCGCGGCCTGCCACGGCATGGACGGCAAGGGCAATCCCGCGCTCGGCGCGCCCAACCTCACCGACGACATCTGGCTGCACGGCTACGGCGAGCAGGCCATCATCAGCATGGTCATGAACGGCAAGACCAACCAGATGCCGGCGCAGGAAGACAAGCTCACCCCGGCCCAGATCCACGTGCTGTCCGGGTACGTCTGGGGACTGTCGAACAAGCCGGGGACCGTGAAGCCCTGATTCATCCTTTCTGGATCGCTCGTTGGTGGGCGTCCGGGTGGGGTTTGGGAGGCGGCCTGCGGGCCGCTTCGTTCTGGCCGCGCCCACGTCCCCCCAGGCGGTGTGCGGTGCGCGCCCGCTGGGGCGGCGTCCGTCGCGCAAGCGCGCCGGCAGACCTGGAAGACTGGTCCCGGCGCCGCCCGCAAAACAACTCGTCTGGAGTTCGTTCGCGCGCGAACGAACTCCAGACTCGGACAAGTTTTGCGAGCCAGAGACGTACGCGCGGCTCGATACGCGCCAAGGCGCGCTCGTAGCCGCGCTGCGGCGCCGGGACCAGCCTTCCAGGCGCCACCCCTTTATGCGGACCCGCACCGCACACCACCTGGGGCGACGCACACCGCCCTGCTTGAAATGCCGGCACCACGACCGCTCGCCATGGAACGCCAGCGCGCGTCCGATGAAGTCTGGTGTGGAGAAAGGGCAGGGCGTCCCGTAGCGGCGGCCTGCGAATAGGCAAACTGCGCCCAGCAAAGCCGCGGGCGGGCGGGCTGGGGCGCGCATGAAGGCAGGGCGCCTGCGATGGCCGTCCGCCCGGCCATCGCAGGTTTGCCGGCGCATCGCGCCGGACGCCCTGCCAGCGCGCCCCAGCCCGCCCGCCCGCGGCTTTGCCGCCCCCGACCGTACCAACCCCGCGCTCGCCAATGACCCCAAACGCTTACGCAAGACCGACACAGCAGAGCTTCGCACCGTCCCGGGACCCCCTTTTTCCTTGCGTCTGATCAAAGTCAAGTGCCCGCCCACCCCCCGAACGCATGATCGGGAGAAATGAAAGTCATCCCCATCACCCCGGTCGACGACGAAGGCGACGTCCAGGGTCTTTACGCATCCGAGAAGAAGATCTATCCACGGTCCGTCACGGGCCTCTTCGCCCGCTGGCGCTGGGCCTTCGTGTGGCTCACGCAGATCATCTTCTACGGCCTGCCGTGGCTGGAGTGGGGCGAGCGCCAGGCCGTGCTGTTCGACCTCGGCGCGCGCCGCTTCTACATCTTCGGCTTCGTCCTGTACCCGCAGGACTTCATCTACCTGACCGGCGTGCTGGTGATCAGTGCGTTGTCGCTGTTCCTGTTCACGGCGGTCGCCGGCCGCCTGTGGTGCGGCTTCGCCTGCCCGCAGACCGTGTACACCGAGATGTTCCTGTGGATCGAGCGCAAGGTGGAGGGCGACCGGCCCCACCGCATGAAGCTCGATGCCGCTCCGTTCTCTCTGGAGAAGCTGGTCAAGAAGTGGTTCAAGCACCTGCTGTGGGTGATGGTGGCCATGTGGACCGGCTTCACCTTCGTCGGCTACTTCACGCCCATCCAGGAACTGGGCATGGAATTCCTGCAGACCCGCATGGGCTCGTGGGAGGTGTTCTGGGTGTTCTTCTACGCCTTCGCCACCTACGGCAACGCCGGCTTCATGCGCGAGCAGGTCTGCAAGTACATGTGTCCCTACGCCCGCTTCCAGAGCGCGATGTTCGACCATGACACGCTGATCGTCAGCTATGACGCCGTGCGCGGCGAGCCGCGCGGCACCCGCGGCCGCAAGGACGACCTGAAAGCCCTGAACCTGGGTTCCTGCATCGACTGCGAACTGTGCGTGCAGGTGTGTCCCACCGGCATCGACATCCGCAAGGGCCTGCAGTACGAGTGCATCGGCTGCGCCGCCTGCGTCGACGTGTGCGACACGGTCATGGACAAGATGAACTACCCGCGCGGGCTGATCCGCTTCACGACGCAGCATGCGCTGAAGACGGGCGGGGCGGGCCGCAGCTTCATCCTGGGGCGCATCCTGCGGCCGCGCGTCCTGATCTACGGCGGCGTGCTGGTGGCGCTCACGGCCGCGATGATGGTGAGCCTGGCCCTGCGCACGCCGCTGCGGGTGGACGTGGTGCGCGACCGCGCCGCGCTCTCTCGCATCGCCCCCGGCGGCAAGCTGGAGAACGTGTTCCGGCTGCAGGTGATGAACGCCACGGAAACCACGCAGAAGTACCGCATCACCGCCGACGGCCTGGAAGGGCTGCAGGTCGTCTCGGAGAGCGAAGTGCAGGTCGGCCCCGCGGAATCGCGCTGGGTGGCGGTCCGGCTGCAGATGCCCTACGGCACGGTGCCGCCAGGCTCGCACCCCATCCATTTCGACATCGGCACGATCGGCGGCGACGCCCACGTGCGCGAGAAGTCCGTCTTCCTCGTTCCCCGCTGATCCAGGAGTCCCCATGAACACCGACCCCAAGCTGCAGGACAGCACTCCCTGGTGGAAGCATGGCCACGTGTGGCTGGTGATCGCCGGACCCGCCCTGGTGGTCGTGGCCAGCATCGCGACCGCCGTGATCGCCATCCGCACCGACGATCCCGTCGTCGAAGCCGATTACTATCGGCGCGGCATCGAGATCAACAAGACCCTGGCGCGCGACCGCGCGCAGTTGCCGGCGCTGCAGGGGCGCAACCATGCGGTCACGCCGGCCAAGCCCTGAGGCCGCCGGCGCGATGCAGCAGCAACAGAAAGACAAACGGAAAGGGGAGTAGCGATGGCCAACCGCCTGATGTGGATTGCCTGGCCGGCCTTCATGGCCGCCTGCGTGCTGGAGCTGCTGGTTTTCGCCTTCGTCGATCCGCTGGAACTGCAGTGGCTGTCCAGCGGCCGCACGCTCGGCTGGTCGCGGCAGACCGTGTACACGATGTCGTTCTTCGCGTTCTGGCTCGTCAGCATGGGCGCCTGCGCGCTCACGACGCTGCTGCGCATGGCGCCGCACGAAGTCAACGAGTGCCCGTTCGACCCGGGCCAGCGTCCCGCGGCCTGCCCGCGCGAAAGCGAACTCGCTTCCTGATAGGCGCACGAAGTCCGGCACGAGGCCGCCCGGCACTGCCGCGGCGGCTTTTTGCCTTCCGGGCCCCGCTTCGTCCGGCCGCAGGCCGGCTCAGCCCAGTCCGCCGAAGCGGCTGAGGGGCGCCGGCGCGGACTGCAGGTCCATCTGCGTGCACTGCAGCGAGCAGTAGTCCACCAGCGCGTCGATCTCGGTGGACTTGTCGAACACCGCGTCCACGCCGAGCTGGGCGCAGCGCTTGCGCACGCTGGCGTTCACGTAGTTGCTGAAGACGATCACCTTCTGCTCGGGCCGCGCGCGCTGGATGTGCTGCACCAGGCGCATGCCGCTGCCGCCATGCAGGAACAGGTCGACGATGAGCAGGTCCCACGCGGCGCGCGCGGAGAGCCAGGCGAGCGCATCCTCTTCCGTCGCCGCGCCGCCGACCACCTTCACGCAGGTCAACTCTTCCAGGGCGCCCGTGAGCGTTTCCCGGATCTCCGCGTTGTCCTCGACCACGAAAACCGAAAGTTGCACGCTGCAGCCTTTGCAAGGAGACGTGACTCTAGCCCCTGAGCCAGCACTGCGGTTCGGCAGCCCGCGCGTCCCCATGTAGGAGCCGGACTACGCTGCCTTGCGGACGAGAGACCCGTAAGATCGGCAGCAAGGAATCGCATGCATCCGGTCATCGCACACAACGCCGGCAACCTGCTGCAGCTGGTCGAGCGCAGCGCCTTCGTCGGGTTCTGGCGGCTCGATGCGCGGCAGCGCACGCTGTACTGGTCGGACCAGCTCGCCCGGCTGCACGGCGCACCGGCCGGCTACACGCCGGAGTTTCCGCTGGCGCTGTCGCATTACGTCGAGGAACACCAGCCCGAACTGCAGGCCCGGCTGCAGGCGTGCGAGCGGGACGGCACGCCGTTCGACGTGGAGGTGCAGGTGCGCACGCTGCAGGGGCGGCGGATCTGGGTGCGCTGCCTCGGCCAGCCGCTGCGCGACGAGGCCGGCGCGATCGTCGGCGCGGAAGGCCTGGTGCAGGAGATCGCACCGGCCGGCCATGTGCCCGGCACGCTGCTGCACCACGCGGTCAGCATGGGCGGCGCGCTCGGCAGCGTCGAGGCCTTCGTCACCCTCGACGCGCAGGGCCGCATCAGCTATGCCAACGAGCAGGCCGAGCAGCTGCTGGGCGCCGGCGGCGCAGCCCTGGTGGGGCGCAAGATCTGGGGCTTCTTCCAGAAGCGCGCGCGGCTGGCGCTGGAAGAGCGCTTCCTGCAGGCGCTGGAGCGGCGCGAGGCGATCGAGCTGGAGGAGCTGGATGCGCAGGTGAACCACTGGCTGGAGCTGCGCGGCTTTCCCTTCGGCGCCGGGCTCGCCCTGCACCTGCGCGACGTCTCGGCGCGACGCAGCGCGCAGCAGCACCTGATGCTGCTGGAGGGCAGCATCGCCCGCCTGAACGACATCGTCATCATCACCGAGGCCGCGCCGTTCCGCGCGCCGGGTCCTCGCATCGTGTTCGTCAACGAGGCCTTCGAGCGGCGCACCGGCTACACGCGCGAGGAGGTGATCGGCCGCTCGCCCCGGTTCCTGCAGGGGCCCGACACGCAGCGGCCCCGGCTGGACCGCATTCGCGCCGCGCTGGAGCAATGGGAGCGCGTGCGGGTCGACCTGATCAACTACACCAAGGAGGGCGAGCCCTACTGGGTCGACCTGGACGTGTCGCCGGTGTGGGACGACGCCCGCCGCCTGACGCACTGGGTGGCGGTGGGACGCGACATCACCGAACGCAAGCGCGACGAGGAGAAGATCCAGTACCTGGCGTTCTACGACCCGCTGACGCAGCTGCCGAACCGCCAGATGCTGCTGGACCGGCTGGACGCCGTGGTCGCGGACCCTGCGCACCGCCACGACGGCGCGCTGATGTTCATCGACCTCGACAACTTCAAGGTGCTCAACGACACGCTGGGCCACCAGAAGGGCGACCTGCTGCTGCAGCAGGTGGCGCGGCGCCTGCGCAACTGCATCGCCAAGGGCGACCTGGTCGCGCGGCTGGGCGGCGACGAGTTCGTGGTGCTGCTGGAGAACACGCCGGAGAAGCCGCTCGACCCGCTGACGGCGGCGCAGGTCGTGAGCCAGCGCATCCTGGACGCCCTCGGCGAGTCGTATGTGCTGCCGGGCTACCTGCACCACAGCACCTGCAGCATCGGCGTCACGCTGTTCGGCCGCACGCCCTCCAGCGTGAGCGAGCTGCTGAAGCAGGCGGACCTGGCCATGTACCAGGCCAAGGCGGCGGGGCGCAACACGGTGCGCTTCTTCGATCCGGAGATGCAGGCGGTGGCGAGCGCCAACGCGGCGCTGGCGGCGGACCTGCGGCAGGCCTGGAACGACCGCCAGCTGCGCATCGAGTACCAGCCGCAGGTGGGCATGGACGGCCGCACGACGGGGGTGGAGGCGCTGCTGCGCTGGGAGCATCCGCTGCGCGGCGACGTGCCGCCCGGCCAGTTCGTCCCGACCGCGGAGGAGACCTCGCTGGTGGTGCCGATCGGCCAGTGGGTGCTGCAGGAGGCGTGCGCGCAGCTGGCCGCGTGGTCGCAGCGGCCGGATCGTGCGCACCTGGGCATCTCGGTCAACGTCAGCGTGCGCCAGTTCCGCGACCCCGAGTTCATCGACGAGGTGGTGGGCGCCGTGCGCCGCGCGGGCATCGCGCCGGGCAAGCTCAAGCTGGAACTGACCGAGAGCCTGCTGGCCGACCACCTCGACGCGACCATCGCCCGGATGCGCAACCTGAAGGAAGTGGGCGTGCGGCTGTCGGTCGACGACTTCGGCATCGGCTATTCCGCGCTGTCCTACCTGAAGCTGCTGCCGATCGACGAGCTCAAGATCGATCGCTCCTTCGTCAAGGACATCCTCACCGACGGCAACGATGCCGCCATCGCCGGCACGATCATCGGCCTGTGCCGCAACCTGGGGCTGGAGGTGATCGCCGAGGGGGTGGAGACGCCCGAGCAGCGCGACTTCCTCGCGCGGCAGGGCTGCCAGCGCTACCAAGGCTACCTGTTCTGCCGGCCGCTGCCACTCGACCAGCTGGAGGAATTCCTGGACGCCGCGCAGCGCGGCGCCCCGCCGGCCCTCACACCGGAACCATCTTCAGTGGCGTCGTGACCACTGCCCGCGGCAGGCGCAGGACGATCGCCGGGCCGTTGCGCAGCAGCTCCACGCCGTGCTGGGTGGCGAGCGCCTGCACCTCCACCCAGGACAGCGGGGCCTCGCCCGGTTCGTGCGGCTGGGTGAACGTGCCTTCCGGCAGCGGCAGGTAGTGCACCGCCACCACGCCGTGGGTGCTGGAGTGCTCGCTGCGCACCGCCACTTCGCCGGGCCCGGGCGCGCCGTCGGTGAGCGTCAGGATCGCCGCGGCCAGCAGGAAGCGCACGGCGCTGCGCGAAACCTCGATATCGCCGTCGCCCGGCTCGAAGCGCAGCGCGAAGCCGCGGAAATTGAGGCTGGTCGAAAGCAGCTGCACCACTTCCGAAACCGCTTCGCGCAGGGCGGTGGCGTCGTGTTCCGCCGGCTCCATCCACGTGCACACGTCAAGGCAGCGGGCGACCGCCTGCCGCGACAGGCGGTTGAGCCGGGAGACGGACGATTGGAGTTCGTCCGTCGGCACCGTCCTGCGTTCCATGCGCGCGGACAGCGCCTCGGCCATCAGGCCCAGCGACTGCAGGTGCACCACCATGTCGTGCCGCAGCGGCGGCGTCAGCCGGCGCAGGATGTCGTGCTGGGCGGCGCGCGCCAGGCTGCGCAGCCGCTGCGGGCCGGTGTCGCCGGCCGGCGGCACGGCCCCGGCGGGGGTGGGGAGGGTCGGTTCGATGGCCAACACGAAGGCTGTGGGAGTGGGTTGCCGCGCCGACACGACGGCGCTCGCGCCGAGAATGTCATGGCGCGGCCGCAGGGGGTGTAGGACGGCGGCGCGCCCCCGTGATGCAAGGCAGAGCTGGGGACTGGGGAGGGGGGCTCGGGGCGGGCCCTGCGGTTGTGCTGTAATTTCGGGGACCCGAAGAAAGACCCGCTGTGCCCTTTTCCCTGCTCGCCGACTCGAACGCCGCCAGCCGCCTCGCGGGGCTGCTGGACTCCGCGATGGACGGGATCATCAGCGTCAACGACGCCCAGCGCATCGTGATGTACAACCGCTCCGCCGAGAAGATGTTCGGCTGGACCGGCGAGGAAGTCCTGGGCAAGCCGCTGGACCTGCTGCTGCCCGAGCGCTACCGGGACGGCCACAACCAGCAGGTGCGGCGCTTCGGGGCCACCGGCACCACCTCCCGCCGGATGGGCGACCAGACCGTCCTGTACGGGCTGCGCAAGAACGGCACCGAATTCCCGATCGAAGCGTCCATCTCGCAGTTGCAGACGCCCGAGGGCAAGCTCTACACCGTCATCCTGCGCGACATCACGGAGCGCGTGCGCGCCCAGTCCGAACTGGCGTCCTTCGCCGCGGAATCCTCCGGTGTGCGCGAGCAGGAGAAATCGCGCATCGCCCGCGAACTGCACGACGAACTGGCGCAGTCGCTCACCGCGCTGAAGATGGACACCATCTGGATGCGCGACCACGTCGCCGAGGACAACGCCGTCGCCCGGGACAAGATCACCACCATGCTGTCCATGCTGGACACGGCGGTCGCTTCGGTGCGCCGGATCGCGGCCGACCTGCGCCCGCTGGTGCTGGACGACCTGGGCCTGGTGCCCGCCATCGAATGGGTGGCGCAGAACTTCACCCAGCGCACGGGCATTCCCTGCGAACTGCTGGTCGACGAAACGCTGGAGCTGGAAGAGCCCTTCGCCACCGGCGTGTTCCGCATCGTCCAGGAGTCGCTGGCCAACGTGGGCAAGCACGCGCGCGCCACCCGGGTGCAGGTGGGGCTCAAGATGCTGGGCGCCGACCTCGTGCTGTTCGTGCAGGACGACGGCATCGGCTTCCGGCCCACGGCGCCGCGCAAGCCGCAGTCGCTGGGGCTGGTGGGCCTGCGCGAACGGGCCATGCTGATGCGCGGCGACGTCAAGGTGGAAAGCGCGCCCGGCACCGGGACGCGGGTCGAGGCCCGCATCCCGATCGGGCAGCGCAAGCCATGACGGTGCGCATCGTCCTCGCCGACGACCACGCCATCGTCCGCGAGGGGCTCAAGCGCATCGTCGGGGACGTCGAGGATTTCCAGGTGGTGGGCGAGGCCGCCGACGGCACCGCCGTGATGAAGGCCGTGCGCGAGCTCGACTTCGACGTGCTGCTGCTGGACCTGTCCATGCCGGGCCGCAGCGGCATGGAGCTGATCAAGCTGGTGAAGGCCGAAAAGCCGCGCCTGCGCATCCTGGTGCTGAGCATGCACCAGGAGATGCAGTACGCGGTGCGCGCGATCAAGTCGGGCGCCAGCGGCTACCTCACCAAGGAAAGTGCGTCCGGCCAGCTGGAGCAGGCGATCCGCAAGATCGCCTCGGGCGGCGCCTACATCAGCGCGGAAGTGGCCGAACAGCTGGCGCTGGGTGCGATGCCGGGCGGCGGCGGCGGCGGCCTGCCGCACGAGACCCTGTCGGACCGCGAGTTCGAGGTGTTCCGGCTGCTGGTGGCGGGCGATGGGGTCACCGACATCGCCCACAAGCTGAATCTCTCGGTCAAGACCGTCAGCACGCACAAGGCCAACCTGATGCAGAAACTGGGGCTGGCCAACCAGACCGAGCTGGTGCGCTACGCCATCAAGAACGGGCTCGCCGACCCGGTCTGAGCGCGTCCGTCGCGCGGCGACACCGCGCGAATCCTACTTCCATCGCGAGTGCTTTCCATGGGCGCGGCATGCCTGGCTCTGCCGCGTAGTCGCCGCACGGCATCGGCTGGCGGCAAAGCCGCCGCTCCGTCGCGCAGCCGTCCTACAGTCGCGCCACCTGCCCGCCTTCTAGATTCGTGTTCTACCCAGCAAGGATGGACATGAAGCGAGCAATCGAGGGAGCGGTGCATGGCCAGGATCGGTGAGCGCCTGCGCCGCGCGGGCGCCTGGATCCGGCGGCATCCGGTCAAGACCGCGGCGGCGCTGCCCCTGGCGGTCGTGCTGTACGTCGCCGCCATCTATCCCTTCACCCCCGGCATCGGCGACATCCGCAAGTCCCGGCAGGAGTCGCCCTCGGTGGTGCTGTCCGCCGACGGCAAGGAGCTGGCGGTGTTCCGCCGCGCCAACCGCGACTGGGTGAAGCTCGCGGACATTTCGCCCAAGGTGGTTCAGGCGCTGCTGGCCACCGAGGACAAGCGCTTCTACAAGCACCACGGCATCGACCTCGTGCGCACCGGCAAGGCCGTGCTGAACACCGCGACGGGCGACGTGGAGGGCGGCTCCACGCTCACGCAGCAGCTCGCCCGCAACCTGTACCCGGAGCAGATCGGGCGCGAGCAGACCGTCACCCGCAAGGTCAAGGAGGCGATCACCGCGCTGAAGATCGAGGCGGTGTACAGCAAGGACGAGATCCTGGAGAGCTACCTGAACTCCGTGTCCTTCCTCTACAACGCGTGGGGCATCGAGATGGCCGCGCGCACCTACTTCGACAAGCCGGCGAAGAACCTGAACGAGGTGGAGGCCGCCACGCTGGTGGGCATGCTCAAGGGCACGGCGTACTACAACCCGGTGATGAATCCCGAGCGCGCCCTGCAGCGGCGCAACACCGTGCTGGCGATGATGGTCAAGGCGGACAAGCTGGACGCGGCGCGCTTCGAGCAGCTGAAGGCGCAGCCGCTGAAGCTCAATTTCGAGCGGCTGCAGGAGAGCACGGGCGACGCCCCGCACCTGGCCGAATACCTGCGCCGCTGGCTGCTCCAGTGGGCCGACCGGCACGACTACAACGTCTACTCGGACGGCCTGGTGGTGCGCACCACCATCGATTCGCGCCTGCAGGACATCGCCAACCAGGCCGTGCAGCGCCAGGGCAAGGCGCTGCAGGCGGTGGCGGACGTCGAATGGAGCGGCAAGAACGTGGCCGGCCTGGGCAGCGACCCCGCGGCCTACGTCGCCGCCCGCGGCCGCACGGCGCCGTTCGAATACTTCTGGAACAGCAACCGTGACCTGGTGAAGAGCTGGATCAAGGACTCGCTGGAATACCGGCAGGCGCGCGACAAGGGCGCGAGCGACGAGGAAGCGCTGCAGCAGCTGCAGGGCAACGCGGAATTCATGGCGGACCTGCGGCGGCAGAAGACCCAGCTGCAGGCCGGCTTCCTCGCCATCGAGCCGGCCACCGGCGCGGTGAAGGCCTGGGTGGGCAGCCGCGACTACGCCGCCGACAAGTTCGACCACGTGCAGCAGGCGCGCCGCCAGCCCGGATCGACCTTCAAGCCCTTCGTGTACGGCGCGGCGTTCGACATGGGCGTGCAGCCCAACGAGACCTTCATCGACGGGCCGGTGGAGATCCAGATCGACCGCAACAAGACCTGGCGCCCCACCGACATCCACGGGATGACCAACCAGCCGATGACGCTGCGCGACGGCCTGGCCCAGTCCAAGAACACCATCACGGCGCAGCTGATGATGCGCGTGGGGCCGTCCCGCGTGGCGGCGCTGGCGCGTTCCATGGGCGTGCGCCAGAGCAAGCTGGACGAGGTGCCGTCGCTGGCGCTGGGCACCAGCCCGGTGACGCTCAAGGAAATGGTCACCTCGTTCGCCACCATCGCCAACGGCGGCGGCTACATCGAGCCGCAGATCGTCACGGCGGTGGAGAGCCGGCAACACAACGTGCTGGAGAGCTTCGCCCCGCGGGCGCCGGAGCAGGCGCTGGCCAACAACGCCGCCCAGGTGCTGCTGGACGTGATGCGTGGCGTGATCGACGGCGGCACCGCCGCCGGCCTGCGCCCGCGCTTCGGGCTCAACGGGCTCGACCTCGCGGGCAAGACCGGCACCACCCAGGACAACACCGATGGCTGGTTCATCGCGATGCATCCCCAGCTGGTGGCCGGCGCCTGGATGGGCTTCAACGACAACCGCGTCACGATGCGCAGCGAATACTGGGGGCAGGGCGCGCACAACGCGCTGTTCATCGTCGGCGACTTCCTGCAGCAATCGGTCAAGGCCGGCAAGCTCGATCCCAAGGCCGCCTTCGCCGCCCCGCGCATCCAGGACGAACCCACGCTGCTCGATCGCGCCGGCGACTGGTGGAACAGCGTGTTCAGAACGCCGCCCACGGCCGGCGACCCCACGGTGGCGGCCGTGCCCGAGACGCAGCTGCCTGAGGTCAAGCTGGACCCGCCAGTGCTGGAGCCCCCGCCGCGGCCGGTCGACACCGCCGCGCAGGCACCCGTGGCCGGTCCGGCCGTGAGCCCCAACGCGCCCGTGGTGGTGGAGCCGCAGCGCGTGCCCGTGTTCCCGCGGCCGCTGGAGACGGCGCGTCCGGCGGACAGCGCGCGGCCGGTGGACACCATCCCGGGAACGCAGGTCTACCGCGCGCCGGAAGCCTCGGCCCGCACGACGACCGATCCCCTGGCTCCGGCGGACGCGGGCCGCGCCTCGGGTCCGAATGCACGCGTGGTGACGATCCCCTCGGGCTCGCCGTCCGCGACGGGATCGCCTTCGACGACGTCCGGCGCACCGACCTCGGCGATGGGCGCCAATCCCCGGGACGTGTTGACGGTCACTCCTGCCCGTCCCAACACGGCCACCAGCAGCACGGGCACGCAGCGTGCGCCCGCGGCGGCTGGCACCGCTGCCGGCGACGGCGACAGTGGCAGCGCCCCGGCCACGCCGGTGGCGCCGGTGGGCGCGGCCATCGGCAGCACGGGCGGCGACGCGTCGCAATAGGGGTCGCCAAGCAGCGGACCCTCTTCGCGAAGCATGACTTCCTCGCCGAGACGTTGCGACTGGTCACGCTCGCGCGAAGACTCGGCTCACTCGATGCGGCGATCCGCTCGGTCCACGATCGCCTTGGGAACCGTGAGGCCGATCTCCCTGGCTGTCTTCAGGTTGAGCACCAGTTCGCGGCGTGTCACCACTTCGACCGGCACGCTGCCGGGCGGGCTTCCGTTCACGATCCGTTGGGCGATCGCCGGCATGCGCGCCCAGGTATCGGCAACGGTCGTTCCATAGTTGAGCAAGCCCCCGGCGTCCGACGTGCCGCCGGGAAAGAGGCTTGGCATCCGATGGGACAGGGCCAGGCCGCCGATCTTCTGGCGGTGAAACAGCGTGACCGGCACTTCGAGCACCACGACGGCCTGCGCACCCTGCTGCGCCAGCTCGGAAAATAATCCGTCGAGATCAGGGGTCGGCCCCTTCAGCTTGATGACCCTGGCAGTGAAGCCGGAGTCCGCTGCGGCGGCGAGGTTGTCGCGTTCGATCGGCGCAAAGCCGCTGGCATCGGCTCCTGGGATGTCGGCATCGCTGAGAATCGCGACCCTGGAGATCGAGGGCGCGAGTTCGCGCAGCAGTTTCATCTGGGCACCCCCCTGGCCGGGGTCCAGATTCGTGATGCCCGTGACATTGCCGCCCGGCGCCTGCATCGACTGGACCAGGCCCAGCGCAACCGGGTCGGTGACGATCGAAAACACCACCGGGATCCTGCTGGTTGCATTGGCCGCAGCGCGCGCGGCGGGCCCGCCCAACGCAAAGATCAGGTCGACGTTGGCCTCGATCAATTCCTTCGCGAGGGCGGGATGGCGTTCGAGGCGGCCCGCCGCATACCCCACCCTGAGAGCGAGGCTTCGGCCCTCTTCGTACCCCAAGGCCGCAAACGATTGCCGAAGGGTCTTGAGAGCAGCTTCCGCCAGCGGCGTGCCGGCCTCGCCGTTGAGCAGTACGCCCACTTTCAGGGGCTGCTTCTCGTTGGCCCAGCCCGCTCGCGCGAATGCGGCGGCCGGCAGGGAAAGGAACAAGCGCCGGAGCAGGGCCATTCTTGTTTCTCCATGAGCTTCGATACGAGATGGATTAGGCGCCTGTCGCACACCGGGAGCAAGGGTGGGGAAAGGCCGGCAAACCCGGCAGGGCGCCCGGAGTTCTGCAAGACCTGCGACGGCATGCCCGCATCAAGCCGGGGGACGGCACGGCCTTACCCCTTGGTCCGGGGTGCGCCCTGCAGGATTCCCCCGTCGCAATGAAAGAAGCCGGGGATTTCCCGGCTTTTCTCCCTGGTTCCGCTGGCTCAGCGGTCGCGCTTGAGGGCGCGCTCGCGCTCGATGTCGCTCAACTCGCGCTCGTCGAGTTCACGCTCTTCGTGGCGCACCACTTCCTTGGCATCGCCCAGCCCCTGCTGCACGCGGCCCTTGACCTCCCGCGCCTCGCCGCGCGCCACGGTGCTGCTGTCGCCGGTGAGGCGGCCCACCTGCTGCTTGATCTCGCCGGTGACGCGGTTGGTCATGCCCTTGACTTGCTGCTTGTTCATGTCTGACTCCCATGAGTGGTTGATGCCTCTCATCTTGGGCCGCGGGCGGGGCCCGCACAGGGCAACGATGGCCTCTCCGGCCGTCCGCGAGGTCCTACAGCCGAGGACGCGGTGCGGCTGGGGCTGGTGTTGAAGGCAACGGCAGCCGGCGGTGAGGAGGAAGCTCTGCCGGTCCGGAGCCGCTAGACGCAGGTGCCGCCGGGCTGGGCCAGCACGGCCTTGAGCCGCTCGACGTCGACGATGCGCACGTGGCGCTGGTGCACGTCGATCATTCCTTCCTCGGCGAAGCGGGAGAAGGTGCGGCTGACGGTTTCCAGCTTCAGGCCCAGGTAGCTGCCGATTTCCTGGCGCGTCATGCGCAGCACCAGTTCGGAGCGGGAAAAGCCCCGCGTCTGCAGGCGCTGCACCAGGTTCAGCAGGAAGGCGGCCAGGCGCTCCTCGGCGCGCATGGTCCCCAGCAGCAGCATCACGCCGTGCTCCCGCACGATCTCGCGGCTCATGACACGGTGCAGGTGGTGCTGCAGCGCGCCCACCTCGCGCGACAGCTCGCCGATGCGGTCGAAGGGCAGCACGCACACCTCGGCGTCCTCCAGGGCGATCGCGTCGCAGGTGTGGTGGTCGTTGACGATGCCGTCCAGGCCCACGATCTCGCCCGCCATCTGGAAGCCGGTGACCTGGTCGCGCCCGTCCTCGGCCGTCACGGAGGTCTTGAAGACGCCGGTGCGGATGGCGTACAGCGCGTGGAATTTTTCGCCGTTGCGGAACAGGGCCGTCTTGCGCTTGATCTTGCGCCGGCTGGCGATCAGGTCGTCGATCTTGGCCAGCTCCTCCTCGGACAGTCCCATGGGCATGCACAGCTCGCGCAGGCTGCAGTTGGAGCAGGCCACCTTGACGCTGGCAGGAGTCAGCCGGGACGGGGCGGGGTCGTTGGCAGCGTTGAGGGGCATCGGTGTTCTCACGGGGGCGTGCATGGAAGGGCCTCTGACATGCGTCAAATTGTCCCGGGCGATCTGGCCCCGCGATTGACTCAGATCAACCGGGACGGCCTTCCCCTCCCGCACCATGAGGCCTCGATGGAAGCCCCCCACATGAATGCCCAGATCACCCCCGACCTGCTGCGCAAGTACGACGTGTCCGGACCGCGCTACACGTCCTATCCCACGGCAGACCGCTTCGTCGAGGCCTTCGGCCCCGGCGACTACATCCAGGCCCTGGCGCAGCGCCGCGATGGCCCGTCGGTGCTCGCCACGCCGCTGTCGCTGTACGTGCACATCCCGTTCTGCGAGCAGCTGTGCTACTACTGCGCCTGCAACAAGATCATCACCAAGCACCACGAGCGCGCCGCGCCCTACCTGCGCTACCTGAGCCGCGAGGTGGAACTGCACACCGAGGTGGTGGGCACCGGCCAGCCCGTGAGCCAGCTGCACCTGGGCGGCGGCTCGCCGACCTTCCTGACCGACGACGAACTGCGCCAGCTGATGGCGATGCTGCGGCGCAATTTCGCCGTCGCCCCGGGCGCCGAGTGCTCGATCGAGATCGACCCGCGCACCGTCACCAGCGAACGCCTGCAGGTGCTGGCCGACCTGGGCTTCAACCGCATCAGCTACGGGGTGCAGGACTTCGATCCCGACGTCCAGAAGGCGGTGCACCGCGTGCAGCCCTTCGAGCAGGTCGCGGCACTGATGGAAGACGCGCGCCGCATCGGCTTCGACTCGGTCAACGTGGACCTGATCTACGGGCTGCCGCGGCAGACGCCGGAATCCTTCGCCCGCACGCTGGCGCAGGTCGCGCAGCTGCGCCCGGACCGCATCGCGCTGTATGGCTACGCCCACCTGCCCGAGCGCTTCAAGCCGCAGCGCCGCATCATCGCCGTGGAGCTGCCCGGCGGGGGCGCCAAGATCAACATGCTGTCGCAGGCGCTGGCCGCCTTCATCAGCGCCGGCTATGTGTACATCGGCATGGACCACTTCGCCTTGCCGGGCGACGCACTGGCCGTGGCGAAGCGCCAGGGGCGCCTGCACCGCAACTTCCAGGGCTACAGCACGCAGGCCGACTGCGACCTGATCGCGCTGGGGGTCTCCTCCATCGGCAAGGTGGGCGCCACCTACAGCCAGAACGCCAAGACCATGGAGGAGTACTGCGACCTCCTCGACCAGGGCAAGCTGCCGGTGGTCCGCGGCCTGGCGTTGTCGCGCGACGACCTCGCGCGCCGCGCGGTGATCATGGCCCTGATGTGCCAGGGCCAGCTGGTGTTCGAATCGATCGAGACCGCCTGGCTGCTGGACTTCAAGAGCTACTTCGCCGCCGAGCTGGAGCAGATGAAGGAGCTGGAGGAACAGGGCATGGTCGTGATGGACGATGCCGGCATCCAGGTCACCGCGCAGGGCTGGTTCTTCGTGCGAGCCGTCGCCATGAAGTTCGACAAGTACCTGCAGGCCGACCGCAACCGCGCGCGCTTCTCCCGCATCATCTAAAGGGGCCTCCGTGACCCTCACCCTCGCGGGCACCGCTTTCCTCATGGGCCTGGTGGGCGGACCCCACTGCGTGGCCATGTGCGGCGCGGCCTGCGGCGGCGTGATCCGCGGCGTGGGCGCCAAGCCCGCGGCCGGCATGTGGACCTTCCAGGGCGGCCGGCTGGTCGGCTATGCCCTGGCCGGCGGTGCCGCCGGGCTCGCCGTGCAGGGCTTTGCCTGGCTCGCTTCGCACAGCGCCGCGCTCCAGCCCGTCTGGACCCTGTTCCACCTGGCCGTGCTGCTGTGGGGGCTGGTGCTGCTCGCCCAGGCGCGCCAGCCTGCCTGGGTCGAGTCGGCCGGCCGCACCGTGTGGTCGCGCGTGCGCCCGATGGCGCAGCGCCGCGGTGGCCTGCTCGCCACCGGTGCGCTGTGGGCCTTCATGCCCTGCGGGCTGCTGTACTCCGCCCTGCTGGTGGCATCACTTTCCGGCGGGCCGCTGGAAGGCGCGCTCAGCATGGCCCTGTTCGCCATCGGCAGCGGCATCTCGCTGGGCCTGGCCCCTTCGGCCCTGTGCAAGCTGCAGGCCCTGGGCAACAACCTGCGCAAGGACTGGGGCACCCGCATCGCCGGCGGGCTGCTGGCCCTCACGGCGGCCTGGGCGTTGTGGATGGACCTGGCGCACCGCATCGCGGTGTGGTGCGGCCTGGCCTGACGAGAGCGCGGGGCGGGGCTGGACCGCGCACCGGCTTCCGGCACGGCGGCGCAAGCTCCAGAATGGCGCTTTCCCCCGCTGCACAAGGAGCCCGCCATGGCCGACACCACCCCCATCCGCGATCCGAATACCGATGCCCTGATCACGCCCCAGAACGCCGTGCTGGCGCTGATCGATTACCAGCCCGAACAGTACGCGGGCGTGGGATCGGTGGACCACGCGTCGCTGCTGGCGCACGTGACCCTGCTCGGACGCGTCGCGACGATCTTCGCGCTGCCGGTGGTGCTGAGCACCGTGTACGTGAAGCACGGCATGACCGGCACCAATCCCGAACTGCGCGAGGTGCTTCCCGGCGTGCCGGAGATCGACCGCACCACGATGAATTCCTGGGAGGACCCGGACTTCCGCGCCGCGGTGGAAGCCACGGGACGCCGCAAGCTGATCCTGGCCGGCCTGTGGACCGAGGTGTGCGTCGCGTTTCCGGCGCTCGATGCGCTGGCGGCGGGCTACGAGGTCTACGTGGTGGCCGACGCGATCGGCGGCGTCAGCCGCACGGCGCACGAGTCCGCCATGCAGCGCATGACACAGGCGGGCGCCATTCCCATCAGCGTTCTCGGGCTGGCCTGCGAGCTGCAGCGTGACTGGGGCAGGGCGGGCGCCGACCGCCTGCGGACCGTCATGCGGGAGTACTTCGGCCGCATGCGTTCGCTGAAGGCCTGAGGGCCTGACGAAGATCAATTCCCCGCGTGCCGGGCCCGGCGGCTTCTGCCTGCCCCGGGCTAGACTGCCTTTCCCACGGATGACCTGGCCGCGCGTGCGGCCGGAACGGAAGGACACGCATGAAGCTGCTCTGGCACGAGATCCGCAGGAACCCGCTGCTCTGGCTGCTGGTGTTCGTACCCGTGGTGATGGTCGCGGAACATGCGCTGCACGCGAGCGGGCAGCTGCTGTTCGTCTTCTCCGTCCTCGCGATCATCCCCCTGGCCGCCCTGCTGAGCCACGCCACCGAGGCGGTGGCCGAGAAGACCGGCGATGCCGTCGGCGGGCTGCTGAATGCCACGCTGGGCAACCTGACCGAGCTGGTGATCGCGCTCACGGCGCTGGGCGCCGGCCAGTACACGCTGGTGAAGGCCTCCATCGCCGGCGCCATCGTCACCAACAGCCTGTTCATGCTCGGCGCGTCGTTGCTGCTGGGCGGCATGCGGCACCACACGCAGCAGTTCAACGCGGCCAGCGCCCGGCTGCAGGCGGGACAGCTGTTCCTGGCCACCGTCGCCTTGCTGGTGCCCTCGGTGGTCGCCGGCCGGGCCGACCTCGACGCGGCGGGACTGGCCTTCCTGCACAAGCTGAGCCTGGGCCTGGCGATCCTGCTGATCGTCACCTACGGGCTGGGCCTGCTGTTCTCCCTGAAGACCCACAAGGAATTCTTCGGCTCGGTCGAGCACGAGGAGGTGGCGGACGCGCATGCGGAGGAGCCCTGGCCGATGGGGCTGGCGCTGGCGGTGCTGGCCGGCGTCACCGTGCTGGTGGCGCTGGTCAGCGAGATCTTCGTCGCCTCGGTGCAGGAGGCCGCGGAGGGCATGGGCATGACGCCGGCGTTCGTCGGCTTCGTGGTCGTTGCGCTGGTGGGCGCCGCCGCCGAGATGACGGCCGCCTTCTCCGCCGCGCGCAAGAACCGGCTCGACCTGAGCGTCGGCATCGCGCTGGGCAGCGCCACGCAGATCGCCCTGTTCGTGGCGCCCGTGCTGGTGCTCGCGAGCTACTTCCTCGGCCCCACGCCGATGACGCTGGAGTTCTGGACGGGCGCGGTGGCGATGATGTTCCTCGCCACCCTGACCGTCGCGCTGGTCTGCAACGGCGGCCGCAGCGCCTGGTTCCTGGGCGTGCTGGTGCTCGCCGTGTACCTGACCTTCGCCACCACGCTGTACCTGCTGCCGCCCAAGGTGTAGCCATGGCGCCCGGGCGCCGGGCGCGGCAGAATGCCCGGGCATGAAGACCGGACCGCGCCGATGACACCCGACCAGGCCCAGGGCCTCAAGCAGCTGCTGCGCACCCAGGACATCGCCGCGCTCGGCACGCTGCACCGCGGCGAGCCTTTCGTTTCCATGGTGCCCTACGCATTGCTGGCCGACGGCCGGCTGGTGATCCACGTGAGCCAGCTGGCCACCCACACGCGCGACATGCAGGAGCATGCGGGCGTGAGCGTGATGGTGCTCGGTGCGCGCGCACCGGACGCGCTGCCGCAGGAGCAGCCGCGCGCCTCGCTGCAGGGTGTCGCGCAGCCGTGTCCGGAGGACGCCGCGGACTACGCGGCCGCACGGCAGGCCTACCTGGCGCGCTTTCCGCACAGCGAGGAAATGTTCGGCTTCGGCGACTTCTGGCTGGTCCTGATCACGCCGCGCTCGCTGCGCTTCGTGGCCGGCTTTGCCCAGGCCTGGTCCGTCACCGCGGCGGATTACGCCGCGCTCATGGCCGGCTAGCTGTGTCCCGCCGCCCAGCCTCGAGGGTTTCCCCCGCCGCGGCGGCTGTCGATTCCGTCCATCGTCCTTCGTCATGGCTGCAGAGGGCCGTCCTCTGCTTGAACAGGATCCCGCGATGACCACCACCACCGTCCGCCTGCACCGCATGCTGCGCGCCAAGCCCGACCGCATCTACCGCGCCTTCCTCGACGGCGACGCCATGGCCAAGTGGCTGCCGCCGAACGGCTTCACCGGCAAGGTCCACCAGATGGACGCGAAGGTGGGCGGCAGCTGGCGCATGTCCTTCACCAACTTCGGCACCGGCCACAGCCACTCCTTCGGCGGCAAGTACCTCGAGCTGGTGCCTGGAGAGCGCCTGCGCTACACGTCCGTCTTCGACGACCCCCACCTGCCCGGCGAGATGACCACGACGGTGGTCCTGCGCGACACGCCCTTCGGCACCGAGATGAACGTCACCCAGGAAGGCATCCCTGCCGTGATCCCGGCCGAAGCCTGCTACCTCGGCTGGCAGGAGTCCCTGGTGCTGCTGGCGCAACTGGTGCAGGCCGACATTCCCGATTGAGCGGAGGCCGCATGCACCGCAGCCGCCTGGGCACCATCGTGATCGACTGCCAGACGCAGGACGTCGCGTCGGCCACCGCGTTCTGGTCGCAGGCGCTGGGCTGGGCGGCGCGGCCGCTGGCCGATCCGGCGGACGCGACCTACCGGGTCTTCGCCGCGCCGCCCGACCAGCCGACCGTGCTGGTGCAGGCGGTCTCGCACCCGAGCCGCGTGCACATCGACATCGAGACCGACGACATCGAGGCCGAGGTGGCGCGCCTGGAAAAGCTGGGCGCGGTGCGCGTGCAGTTCGTCAAGCGCTGGTGGGTGATGGAAGCGCCCACTGGGCAACGCTTCTGCGTGGTGCGACCGCAGCGCGCGGACTTCGCCACGCAGGCCAACGTGTGGGACGAAGGGCAGGGGCGATCGGGCGGTTGAGCTGGCGGGTAAGCTCCGGCCCGTGGAGTACCTCCTCGTCCTCGTCGCCGGGCTGCTGGCGGGCACCCTGGGCGGCATCGTCGGCACCGGGTCCTCCCTCGTGCTCATGCCCATCCTGGTCGTCATGTTCGGTCCGCGCCAGGCCGTGCCCATCATGGCGGTGGCGGCCATCCTGGGCAACCTGGGGCGGGTGCTGGCCTGGCGGCGCGAGATCGACTGGCGCGCCTGCCTCGCCTACTGCTCCACGGCGGTGCCGGGCGCGATCCTCGGCGCGCGCACGCTGCTGGCCATCCCGCCCGGGGTGGCGGAGCTGGCGCTGGGCTTCTTCTTCCTGTCTCTGATCCCGCTGCGGCGCTGGCTTGCGCAGCACCAGCTCAAGCTGTCGCTGAAGCACCTCGCCCTGCTGGGCGGCCCGCTCGGCCTGCTCACGGGCCTGGTGGTCTCCACCGGTCCGCTGACCGTTCCGCTGTTCACCTTCTACGGCCTGGAGCGCGGCGCCTTCCTCGGCACCGAAGCGGCCGGCTCGATCGGCGTGTACCTGGCCAAGGTGGGCACCTTCCAGGTGCTGGGCGCACTGCCGCTGGAAGTGATCGCGCAGGGACTCACCGTGGGGCTGACGCTGATGGCGGGATCGTTCGCCGGGCGGGCGATCGTGCTGTCGTTGTCGCCGGGCGCGTTCCGCTGGCTGATCGACGGCCTGATGTTCTGCTCGGGGCTGTCGCTGCTCTGGGCGGCGTTCCGCTAGGACGCGCTGCGCCGCGCCGACTTGCTGGCTGTCGCTGCCGCGACGCCGCGTCGCCCGCGGGACCGCGCGTCGCCGCGACGACATGCGCGCGCCGCGGCCGCTCCTAGATTGCAGCGGTCCAAGGAGACCGCCATGCCCGAAGCCTCGTCCGACCCCCTCGCGCAGATCCGCGCCATCAATGCCAGCGCCGCCTTCAACCGCTGGTGCGGCATCGAGGTGCTCGCCGCCGGCGAAGGCCATGCGGAAATCGCGCTGGACTGGCGCGAGGACCTGGGCCAGTACGCCGGATTCCTGCACGCGGGCCTGGTCGGCGCGCTGATCGACACGGCCTGCGGGTTCGCCGCCGTCACGGTGGTGGGACGCGTGCTCGCTTCGCATTTCGCGGTCAACTGCCTGCGGCCCGCGGTCGGCCACCGCTTCATCGCCCGCGCGCGCGTGGTGAAGCCCGGCCGCACGCAGGTGTTCACCGCCTGCGAGCTGTTCGCGCTGACCGATGCGGGCGAGAAGCTGGTGGCGACCGGTGAAACGCTGCTGACGCCAGTCAGCGCCACCGGCGGCTGAGCCAGCGGTTGCGGCGCCGGCAACGCCGGAGCTCTGCGGCGGGGATACCACACGGGATCGCTGGCCCTTCCTACAGGAATCCCCCTTTCGTGGCGGGAGGATGGCATCACCTCTACCATGGGACATCCTCATGCCTGAAGTGAAGGCCGCACCGAACACCATGGACGCGCGCAAGCCGTCGCCCACCCCTGCCAGGCCGCCGCTCGACGCGCGGCTGACGGAGCAGCGCAACCCGCGCAGCATGCGCATCGACCAGCTGTCGTCGCTGGAGATCGTCGACCTGGTCAACGCCGAGGACCGCTTGGTCGCCGCCGCCGTGAGCGAGGAGCGCCTGCAGATCGCGCGGGCCATCGACCTCGTGGTGGACTGCTTCGGCCAGGGCGGCCGGCTGATCTACGTGGGCGCCGGCACCTCCGGACGCCTGGGGGTGCTGGACGCCTCCGAGATGCCGCCGACCTTCCGCACCCATCCCGACCTGGTGCAGGGCGTGATGGCCGGGGGCTACGAGGCGCTGCTGCGGGCGCAGGAAGGCGCCGAGGACCATCCGGAGGAAGGCGCCGCGGCGATGGACGAGCGCAGTGTCGACGGCAAGGATTTCGTGCTGGGCATTGCCGCGTCCGGCACCACGCCCTTCGTGCACGGGGCGCTGCAGCGCGCGCGCGCGCTGGGCGCGCGCACCGGTTTCCTGCTGTGCACCTACCCGTCGGAGGAACTGCTGCAGTCCCACGACGTCGTGATCGCGCCGCTGGTGGGACCCGAAGTGGTCACCGGGTCGACCCGCATGAAGGCCGGCACCGCCACCAAGATGATCCTGAACACGATCAGCACCGGCGCCATGGTGCGCACCGGCAAGGTGTTCGGCAACCTGATGGTGGACCTGCAGGTGACCTGCGAGAAGCTGCAGGACCGCGGCGAGCGAATCCTGATGGACACGCTGGGCGTGACGCGCGAGGCGGCCACGCAATTGCTCGATGCCTCGGGCGGCCACGTGAAGACCGCCATCGTGATGGCGCGGTACGGCGTGGACGCGGACGAGGCGCGCAAGCGGCTGGACAAGGTCGGAGGCTCCATCGCCTCGTTGAAATAGCCGGCGCCGGGTGTATGGTGCGCCTGTGGCAGCCGGCCGTCGCCGGCCCGTGTCCAGGAGGAAACCATGCGCGTGCGATCCCTCGTTCCCGTCCTCTCGGCAACCCTGGCGGCCGCATGCGTCGCGTGGCCCGCTCCTGCCGCCGCGCAGGAAGGCGCTGCGGCACTGCGTGCGTTCTACGAAAAGATCACTCCCAACCTGGCGAACAGCCCGTTCGGCCGGCCGGTCGTCCTGAGTTCGGCGGAAACGGAGAAGGGCCTGAAAGGCGAGGTGTACGGCGTGCTGGACCGTCCCCTGGCGGAGGTCAACCGCCTGCTGGACACGCCCACGCACTGGTGCGGGATGCTGATGCTGCACCTGAACAATCGCAAGTGCCACGCGGACGACGCGAAGCAGACGGTGACGCTCGGCGTGGTGCGGCGCTACGACATTTCCGTCGACGAGGCCGCCGACCTGACCTTCGACGTCCGCGGCAGCGCTCCCACCGCGGAATACTTCGATACCACGCTGACTTCGGGCAAGGGCCCCTACGGCACCAGCAACTACCGGATCTCGCTGCAGGGCATCCCGCTGGACAACGGCAAGTCCTTCATCCACTTCAGCTATGCCTACGACCAGAGCGGCTCGAGCACCCTGGCGTCCAAGGCCTACCTCACCACCTTCGGCAGCGGCAAGGTCGGATTCACGGTGGTCGGGAAGAACCGCGCCGGGGAGCCTGAGTTCATCGACGGCATGCTGGGGCTGATCGAGCGCAATGCGATGCGCTACTTCCTCGCGGTGGACGCGTACACGGCCGCTCCGGGCGATGTCGAGAAGCAGCTGGCACTCTGGCACGCGGGGGCGCAAAAGTATCCCCGGCAGCTGAATGACTACACCGAGGCGAACTATCTGAAGTTCAAGCGCGACGACCTGCAGCGCCAGGGCAAACCGCGTTCCTAAGGCACCGGCCGACCGCGGCTTCGTGTTGCCCGCAAGCAGGGCACGGGGCCGCGCGCAAACTCACTTCTCGCCCCAGGGCATGTCCTTCCACAGCTGGCGGAATCCAGTCTCCGCCTCGCGCAGTTCCACTTCGTAGCGGGCCGGCGCCAGGTAGCGCAGCGGCGCGAAGTAGTTGGCCGCCTTGGCCTGGAACTCCGGATCGGCGGCGGCCTTCTGCACCGCGTTGACCAGTTGTTCGCGCACCGCGGGCGGCAGGTTCCTGGGCGCGGCGATGCCGCGCAGCGAGGCCATCACGATGTCGTAGCCCTGTTCCTTGAAGGTGGGGATTGCGGGCGCGAGGTTGGTGCGGCTGGTGCTCATCTGCCCGAGCTGGCGCAGCGGCGAGCCGCCCTTGGCGTACTGCAGCGCCTCGCCGATGTTCATCGCCGCCATGAAGACCTGCTTGCTGGCCACCGCGTTGTGCACTTCGGCCGCGCCCTTGAAGGGCACGTGCGTCAGCTTCACGCCGGCGGCGCGCTCGAACATCAGCGCGGCGAGGTGGTCGTCGGAGCCGATGCCCGTGGTGCCGTAGCTCACCGCGCCCGGGTTCGCCTTGGCGTACGCGACCAGGTCCTTCAGGGTCTTGATCGGGCTGTCGGCATGCACCGAGAAGTTGCCGGGATCGTCGATCACGTTGCCCAGCAGGTCGAAGCCCTGCCAGTGGAAGCTGGCCTTGCGCTCGATCGGGATGGTCAGCACGTTGGGCGTGTTGATGAAGCCGATGGTGTAGCCGTCGGCCGGCGCGTTGGAGATTTCCGCAAAGCCGATGCCGCCACCCGCGCCGGGCCGGTTGACCACGACGATGCTGGCGTTGTTGCCCAGGTACTTGGCGATGTAGGGCGCCATCACGCGCGCGACGATGTCGGTGCCGCCGCCGGCGCCGTAGGCCACGATCATCTTGATCGGCTGCTCGGGGTAGGCGGCGCGGGCGATGCCGGGCGCGGCCACGGCGGCGGCCGACAGCAGCAGGGAAGGCAGCAGCTTGCGCAGCAGGGAAGGAAGGAACTGCATGGGGTCTCCGTGGGGTGGGGGTGCCGCGCTTCAGCCGAGGAGCCGGGCGCGTCGTTGTTCGAAGGCAGGCCAGACTTCGGGGTTGACCAGCCGCGGCGGACGCACGCCCGCTGCCAGGCCCGCGATCTGCTCCGCGGCGATGGCGGCCACGTTGCGGCGCGCCTCGTGGGTGACGCCCGCGATGTGGAAGCTGGCGAACACGTTGTCCATGGCCAGCAGCGGATGGTCCAGCGGCGGCGGCTCGGTGTCCCAGACGTCGATGCCGGCCCCGTACAGGTGGCCGGAGCGCAGCGCGTCGACCAGCGCCGACTCGTCGTGGATGCCACCGCGGGCGGTGGTGATGAAGATCGCGCCCTTCTTCATGCGGGCGAAGGCCGCGGCGTCGATCATCTTCAAGGTGCCGGGATCGCGCGGGCAGTGCAGCGACACGATGTCGGAGAGCGCCAGCAGTTCGTCCAGTCCCACGGCGCGGGCGCCGCGGCGGGCGATCTCCTCCGGCGACACGAACGGGTCGGTGGCGATCACGTCCAGGCCGAAGGCGCGCGACAGCCGCGCAACCCGCGAGCCGACCTCGCCGATGCCGACGATGCCGATGGTCTTGCCGCGCATCTCGTGGCCCATGATGTCCTCGCGCGTGAAGCCGTTCTCGCGGCGCATGCGGCGGTCGCATTCGATCATGCGGCGCGAGGTGGCGAGCATCATCGCCAGCGTGTGTTCCGCCACAGAGTCGGCGTTGCCGCCGGCCTGGTTGACCACGGCGACGCCCGCGGCGGTGCAGGCGGGCACGTCCACCGTGTCGTAGCCCGCGCCCGAGGACGACACGCACAGCAGGTTGGGGCAGCGCGCCAGCAGCTTCGCGTCGACGAACCACTCGCGCGGCAGTTCGTCCTTGGCCGCGGACACGTGGTACACGTGGGCGGCGGCCAGCAGGTCCCACGCCGCGGCGGCATTGCTGCGAGCGGGGAAGATCGCCAGGGACAGGCCGGGCTTGCCGGCCAGTCCCTGGTCGAAGGCCGGGTTGATCCAAAGGTCCGAGCGGACCACGCGCAGTGACTGGGTCATGGCGTCAGCGGGGCGTCGTGTCGCAGCCGATCGCCTTCAGGCGCGCGTCGACCCAGGAGGTGTCGTGCTTGCCGGCGGCGATATTGGCCAGCGTCACCTTCTCCTGCGCCACTTTCTCGCGCGAGGCGGCCAGCACCCGCTCGCAGTCCTCGAAGGGCACGCACAGCAGTCCGTCGGCGTCGCCGAGCACCAGGTCGCCGGCGTGGATCACCATGCCGTCGATGGCGATCGGCACGTTGATCTCGCCCGGGCCGTCCTTGTAGGGGCCACGGTGCGTGACGCCCGCGGCGTAGATCGGGAAGCTGCCCGCGGCGATGAAGTCGATGTCGCGCACGGCGCCGTTGAGCACGACGCCGCCCAGCTTGCGGCTGGCCGCGTAGCTCACCATGATCTCGCCGAACAGCGAGTTGGTGAGGTCGCCGCCTGCGTCCACGACGATCACGTCGCCGGGCTGCGCCAGGTCCAGCGCCTTGTGGATCATCAGGTTGTCGCCGGGGCGGCACTTCACCGTGAGGGCGGGACCGCCCATGCGGGCGCCGTCGTGCATCGGGCGCAGGCGCGGGCCGCCGGCCGTCATGCGCGTCATGCAGTCGCTCACGTTGGCGACGGGAATCTCGGCGAAGGCCTGCACGTAGCGCGCATCCACCTGGCGGGTGCGCTTGAGGATCTGGAGTCCGACCATGCTGTTGTCCGGGTTGGGGAATGAACGGATGGAATGTACAATAAAAAAACAATCCGAACTTGAATGACCTTGTGCGTTGCTCCGTATCAGGGGAAACCAGGCAAGGCAAGGCGGACGAGAGAGAACAATCCAGGAACAAAGATGCCGGCAGCCTCGGACAAGGCCTACGAACTCCTGAAGCAGCGACTGATCGGCGGCAGCTACGCCCCCGGCGCGCAGCTGAAGGAGGAGCACCTCGCGCGCGAGCTGGCGATCAGCCGCACGCCGGTGCGCGTCGCCCTCAAGCGGCTGGTGCAGGACGGGCTGGCCACCGCCGAAGTGGGACGCGGCGTGCGCGTGGCGGAATGGACCGAGTCCGACATCCAGGAGACCTACCACCTGCGCAGCCTGCTGGAAGGGCACGCGGCGGAGCTCGCCGCGCAGCGGGGCGGGGACGTGCTGGCGCGCCGGCTGGCGCAGCTGAACGACCAGATGGAGGCCGCGATCGCGAAGGGCGGCAGCGGCCTGGCGGCCCGGGCGCAGGACATCAACGCCGCGTTCCACCACGCGATCATGGACGCGAGCGGATCGCCTCGCCTGCGCAGCCTGCTGTCCACGCTGATCGACATGCCGGTGGTGACGCGCTCCTTCTTCATCAGCACGCCGGAGGACATGGCGCAGAGCCTGCAGCACCACCGGGACCTGGCCGCGGCGGTGGCCGTGGGCGATGCCGATCTCGCGCGCCAGGTGATGCAGCTGCACCTGCGGGTCGCCTCGCACCGCTTCCAGCAGCGCCGCAGCGAGTTCGCCGCGCGGGCCGCGGCGCCGCTCAAGCGCCGGGCTGCGTCCTGAGCAGGTAGCTCGCGTCCAGTTCCTCCAGGGTGTTCACGCCCAGCATGGCCATGTTGCGCGAGACCTCCTCGCGCAGCAGCGTGACCGCCTTGCGCACCCCGGCTTCGCCCGCCACCGAGGCGGCGTAGTTGAAGGGGCGGCCGACGAACACGAACTTCGCCCCCAGCGCCAGGGCCTTGAGCACGTCGGTGCCGCGGCGAAAGCCGCTGTCGATCATCACCGGCACCTCGGGGCAGGCCCCCACGATCTGTGGCAGCACGCGCAGGGGCGGCACCGTGCCATCGAGCTGGCGGCCACCGTGGTTGGAGACGATGATGCCGTCGGCACCGGCCGCCACGGCGATGCGCGCGTCGCGCACGTCCAGCAGGCCCTTGATCACCAGCTGCCCCGACCACATGCGTCGAATCATCCGGAAGTGCTGCCAGTTCAGGTGCCCGCGGTCGGAGAAGTCGCGTTCGACGCTGGCCGACAGGATGGGCGCGCCGCGCCGCGCGTGATTGTTCTCGAAGTGCGGCATGCCGTGCTGCGCGATCGTGCGCAGGAAGGTGCCGAACAGCCAGCGCGGGTGCGTCACGCCCTGCCACGCCAGCGACAGGCTGGGACGCAGCGGCGTCGAGAAGCCGGCCCGGATGTTGTTCTCGCGGTTGGAGGCGATGGAGGCATCCACCGTGACCACCAGCGTGCGGTAGCCGGCGGCCTGCACGCGCTGCACCAGCGCGACGATGCCGGCTTCGTCGCCGGGCAGGTAGGCCTGGAACCAGGCCGCGGGATTGGCCGCGACGATCTCCTCCATGCGGATCAGCGAGGAACCGCTCATGACCATAGTCACGTTCTCCACTGCCGCGGCCTGCGCGAGCACCAGGTCGCCGCGGTAGGCGGACAGCGCCGTGATGCCCATGGGCGCGATGCCGAAGGGCGCGGACCAGCGCTTGCCCAGCAGCGTGGTGGCCGTCGTGCGCTGCGAGATGTCCACCAGCATGCGCGGCACGAACTCGTACTGCGCGAAGGAGGCGGCGTTGGCCCGCAGCGAGTCGTTGCGCTCCACGGCGCCGGAGATGTAGGCGAACAGGGGCGCCGGCAGGTGGCGGCGTGCCGCGCGCTCGAAGTCGTCCAGGGACAGGATGTGGCCCAGGCGGGCGGGGAGGGCAATGGGCTGAGGCTTGGTGGTGCACAGCGGCTCTGCATGCGCAGCCGCGGTACCGACGGATGAAGCTGGCGCGGCTGACGCGCCGCCGGCGGGGGATTCGATCTGCATGGGAGCGAGAGTGTCCGCCAGGGTCGTCCTTGCGTCCAATACATCGTCGGTCCTGCATTGATGCCTGGCCGGCATCGGAAGGTGGTGCTAGCGACCGCCGCGCCCTGCCAGGATGGCGTCCTGCTGGGACTTGATCATGTGCTGCACGATCGCCATCAGTGCCGCCGCGGTCATGCCCAGCATCAGCACGCCGTTCACCGCCTCCAGCGGCCCGAGCAGCCTGCGCTCGGGGCTCATGACGATGTCGCCGTAGCCGAGCGAGCTGAAGTTCACCGCCGAGTGGTACATCGCTTCATAGGCTCGCGGGAATTCGCCGAGCCACAGGAACAGCCAGCCCCACAACGCGATCTCCACCAGGTTGCCGGTCATCATCACGATCGTGCAGATGACCAGCGGCCGGATGCCGGCCAGGAAGCCCGGTCTGCCCGTGTTGCCGATAGCCTGGCGCACGTAATACCGCACGGACCAGAACAGGGAGGCTGTCTGGGCGATGAGGCACAGCACCATCATCGGCATGCCGATGAGGAGGTTCTGGACGGTCATGGGGTCTCCTTCTGCAAGAGTTCGACGGTCGGCGTCCGCGGCGGCCTGGCGCGCCATCGTTCCAGGGCCCACACGGTCGCCCAGGCGTAGAACGCGACGCCTACGAACAAGCTGAGGCGCATCGCACTGCCCGCGAGCACACTCTTGCCGCTCGCGCTGTCTTCGATCGCCGGGCCGAAAAGAATCAGCGCGGTGATCAGCGCATTGCTCCAGAACGACGGGCGAAAGCGCGTGCGCCGGACGCCGAACAGGGCCGAGCCGGCCCACAACGCAGCGGCCATCAGCCACAGCACCAGCATCCACAGGCTGGGCCACAACGACAGGCCGAACCACGCAACCAGGGCCATCAGGGCCCCCATCAGGGTCGATCCGACCAGCTCGCGCCCGGCCGTGCGGGCCTGGGTTTCGCCGGCCTGCTGGCCGAGCGCCACCGTCTTCATGATGGCCGCCAGGTAGAGCGACGGGTTGGTCAGCGCGAGCACGAACACGGGCATGACGACCAGCGTGCCGCGCAAGGCGATCCAGCGGGCCGCGTCGCGATCGGGTGCGGCAGCGAGGTCCGCCGCCGCGGCAGGCCGCGGCGGGTCGGGGAAGAGGGCGTTGGAGACCGCGCTGACCACCGCGCCCACGAACAGGCCGACGCCGAGCGCCACGCTCAGCACGCTGACCAGGCCCTGCTCGGCCACGCCTGCGATGGGGATCAAGGTGAACGCGAGCACCAGCACCGTGGTCAGCGCCTGCTTGCGCAGCTGGCCGATGAAGAACAGCGCGAACAGCAGCACCGCGGTCAGCAGCACGCCGGCGAAGGCGTAGTGTTCCAGCAGCGGCACCATCAGGATGCCGGCGGCCACGAGCGCGGCGAACAGGAGCGCGACGACAGCCGCCTTGAGCAGCGGCAGCGGCGGACCCGGCTTGCACAGCACCAGCACCGCCATCACGCAAGCGACGTACGGGACCGGCAGCGCCAGCCCGTAGGCGATGAAGGTGGCCAGTCCCAGGCCGATCGCCAGTCGCAGTGCCGCCTTGTCGCGCGGGTGCATGGCCGGTCCTCAGTACAGGTAGGACAGCCAGCTGATCACGCGCATGTAGAGCGCGCCCAGCGGATTCATCAGCGAATGGTCGCCGGTGTAGACCAGCACGTCGGCCTGCCCACCGACCCGCGCCCCCTTCAGCCTGGGCACCTCGGCGGGGTCGAACTCCACCGCCACCGGGATGCGCTGCGCCTGGCGCAACCAGTCGCGGCTGTTCTCCACCGTCGGCAGCGATCCCGGCGCCGATTGCTGGCCGCTGCCGACGCCGCGCCCGAGGGAGCGCACGCGTCCCTTCAGCACTTCGCCCGGCATGGCGTCGAGCACGATCGCGACCTCGTTGCCAGGAATGACGTGGCCGATGTTGTTCTCGGTCAGGTCGGCGCTGATCCACAGGTCGTGCATGGCGATCAGGGTCATGACGGGCGCGCCGGGCTGCGCGAAATGGCCGACGTCGGTACGCAGGTCGGTCACCACGCCGCGCGCCGGCGCCAGCACGCGCGTGCGCGCCAGGTCCAGTTCGGCCTTCTCCACCGCCCCGATCGCGCTGCGCAATTCCGAATTGCCCTCGCCGCTTTCGCCCGCGGCCTCCTGCGCCTTGCGCAGGTCGGCCTGGGCGCGGTGAACCTTGCTGCGTGCCTCGTCCCGCGTCGACTGGGCCGTCTCCAGGCGGCGCACCGAAATCGCTCCGGAGTCCTCTTCGTACAGCTTCTCCAGGCGACTGGCGTCGCGCTGGGCCATGTCGTGGTTGGCTTCCGCCGCCGCCAGCGAAGCCCGCGCCGAGGCGACGCCGGCGACCGACGCCTTGACCGAACCGCGCACGGACTCGAGGTCGGCACGGGCACGGGCCAGCGCGATCCGGTAGGGCTCGGGGTGGATGTCGAACAGCCGCTGGCCGGGCTGCACTTCGTCGTTGTTGCGAACGTGCACGGCCATCACCTTGCCGGCGACTTCCGCTGCCACCGGCACGACGAAGGCCTGGATGCGCGCCTGCGAGGTGCTCGGCGTCAGGCGGGCGCCGATGAAGTACAAGAGAAGGCTCGCGACGATCAGCAGTGCGATCACGATGCCACCCAGGCGGGCGCCGGGGCCGGACCGGTCTGCGGGCGGAGCTGCGGGCGGAGCTACGGGGGGAGCTGCGGGCGTCGCGGCAGTGGCGGTGTGCTTCGTCATGGGGCGGGCGGGGAGTTCGGCAGGAACTCGGTCGAAGCGGGTGGCAGCGGCGCATCCAGCAGCTGGTTCCAGTCGCTGCGCGTGTTCAGCGTCTCGCGGGTCGCGTCGTCCAGCAGGGGCCTGGAACGGCCCGCCTGCCAGCCACCGCCCATGGCCTTGTACACGGCGATCAGGTACTGCACCACGCTGCCCTGGGTGATCACCAGGCGTTCCTGCTGGCTGAACAGGGAACGTTGCGAATCGAGCACCCGCTGGAAATCGACCAGCCCCTCGCGGTACTGGATGGTGGCGATGTCGAGCGAACGGCGTGCCGCCTGCGCCGCGTCGCGCAGGACGTCGATCTGCGCGCGGCTGTACGCGAAGTTCGTCGCTGCGTCGTCCAGCTCCCGCGCGGCGCGCAACACGGTGTCCTGGTACTGCTCGTACAACTGCTGGAAGCGTGCATCCTGCACCAGCACCTGGTTTTCGAGCCGGCCATGGTCGAACACGTTCCACACGAGCGCCGGGCCGAGGACCCAGTCGAGCCGGGTGGGCGTCGATGCCAGCGAGGTGGCCGACAGGCCGAGCGATCCGGTCAGCGCGATGGACGGGTAGAGCGCCGCCTTGCTGACGCCGATCTGCGCCGACTGTGCCGCCAGCTGCAATTCGGCGGCACGCACGTCGGGCCTGCGCCGCAACAGGTCCGCCGGCATGTCGGCGACCAGGTGCAACGCCACCTCTGGAATTTTTTCGGCTCCGCTGCTCAACTCGGGCAGCTCACCGGGCGGACGTGCCAGCAGCACGCTCAATGCGTTGTGGGTCTGGCGCAGGTTGCTGCGCAGCTCGGGGATGGAGGCCAGGGTGCTCAGGTACTGCGAACGGGCCTGTTGCACGTCGAGTTCGGATTCGACGCCGCTGCGGAACAGGCGTTCGGTGATCTCCAGGCTGCGCTTCTGGATCGCGGCGTTCTCCTGCACGATGCGAAGCCGCAATTCGGTGGTGCGGATGGACGCATAGAAGCTGGCCGCCTGCGCCGCCACGAGGACCTGGAGGTCGTCGTATTGCGCGATGCCGGCGAAGTACGCGGCATTGGCCGACTCGATGCCGCGCTTGAACTTGCCCCAGAAGTCCAGCTCCCACGCCAGGTCGAAGCCGGCGCTGGCGGCCCAGAGGCCGGTGCTGCTGCCGCCCGACTCGCGGCTGCCCGTGCGCACGACCGAGCCTGTCGCCTGCTGCAACTGCGGGTACAGCGCGCTGCCTGCGATGCCGAGCTGGGCACGCGCCTCCAGGATGCGCAGCCCGGCGGTGCGCACGCCGGGGTTCGCCCGCTGCGCCTCGGCCACCAGTTGGTCGAGCACGGGGTCGTTGAATTGCCGCCACCACGCGTCGTCGTGCTGCCCGGCGCTGCGTGACGACGGCGTGTCCACCACCGTCTGCAGCGCGCCGCCGGTCCATCCCTCCAGCCAGGGCACGGTCGGCCGCGTGAAGTCCGGGCCCAGCGTCGTGCAGGCGCACAGCACCAGTGGTGCGAGCAGCGCTGGTGCGCGGGCCGTCCGGCGCGTGCGTGCCGCGGGCACGGTGTCAGTCGGCTGCGGGCCTGTCGGTGGCGCTCCCCGCACGTTTGACATCCGGGTTGGCTGCCACCCAGCTCATGAAGACCTTGTAGCCCAGCGCCAGCAGCGTTGCACCGACGAACAGGCCGAGGATGCCGGCGGTCGCCATGCCGCCCAGGGCGCCGAGCAGGATGACCGGCATCGGCACATCGACGCCGCGGCCCAGCATCAGGGGCTTGAGCACGTTGTCCATCATGCCGACCAGGAGCAGCAGCACCGTATAGCCGGTGGCCGCGAGAGTGCTGTACTCGCCGGTCCACCAGATGTAGCCGATGGCCGGCAGCGTGACGATCAGGGCCGGCACCTGCGCGATGCCCAGCACGAGCACGATGGCCGTCAGCACTCCCGCCAGCGGCACGCCTGCGACCAGCAGGCTCAGGCCGACGGCGATGGCCTGCAGGAACGCGATGCCGATCACCCCCTGGGCGACGGCCCGGATGGTCGCCACCGACAGGACGGCGAGATCCTCACCGCGTTCGTAGCCGAAGATGCGCGCGAAGATCGCCTTGCTGGCGCGATCGCCGGCCTCGCCAAAGGCCATGATGATGGCCGCGATGATGAAGGCCGCCACGAACTTCAGGATGTCGGCCCCGATCCCGGCCACCATCGCGAGCGCCGCCTTGGCCACGTCGCCGATCTTCGGCTGCAGGCTCTGGACCGCCGCGGGCAGGTCGTTGTGCGCGGCTTCCCAGGCGGCGTGGACCTTCGGGCCGATGACGGGCCATTCGGCGACGCTGGCCTTCGGCGGCGGAATCTGCAGCGTGTTCTCCTGCACACCGGTGACGGCCCGCTGCACCGAGTCGCCCATCGAGTTCACCAGCACGGCCGCAGGCGCGACGATCAGCGCGATGCCGATCAAGGCGATCAGCGTGGCCGCCCAGCCCTGCCTGCCCCCCAGCTTCGCGGCCAGCGCCAGGTGCAAGGGGTACAGCGTCACCGCCAGGATCAGCGCCCATTCCATCAGCACGACGAAGGGCGAGAAGACCTGGTAGCACAACAGCACCAGGACCAGGATCAGGCCGGCACGAATGAGGACGTCGAGGAGGCGGCCAGCGACCTGCTGGTCGAGGTCGGGAGCGAGTCGTGTCGGTTTGTCCATGCTGATCCTCCTGTCGCGGCCGATGGCGGCGCGCCAGACACGACGGAGGGACGTCGGGCACTCGACTACAGTGCTTCGGGGTTCGCCAGCCGGACGACGCGGGTACGAATCTTCTGTATGGGATGAGGCCGATTGCTCAGCGGAGCGTCGCACTTGGCCTGGCGGCAGTCAACCCTTTTCTGGGCGGCGTCTGAGGTCGTCCGGCCTCGCCGCGCGCGGACAATGGGTCGCACGGCATGCCCCGGCGTGCGATTCACAACGTCAAGGAGTCTCCATGGCTGGTCCCGCTCCCGGCATTCCCCCGGCCTTCGGCAGGGACACGAACGTCGGCTTCATCGGCCTCGGCATCATGGGCAGCGGCATGGCGCACTGCCTGCTACGCGCGGGCTATGCGCTGCACGTGTTCGCGCGGCGCGACGAGGCGGCGCTTGGGCTGGTGCAGGCCGGGGCGCAGCGCGCGGCCACGGCGGCGGACGTGGGCCGGGCCTGCCCGCTGGTGTTCCTGTGCCTGTCGGACGATGCGGCGGTGGAGGAAGTCCTCTTCGGCCCGCAGGGGCTGGCGCAGGGTCTTGCGCCCGGCAGCTGCGTGGTCGACACCAGCACCATCGCCGCCAGCTCCGAGCGGCGCTTCTCGCAACGGCTGGCGGCGCAGGGCGTCACCTTGCTGGACGCGCCCATCAGCGGCGGCCAGCAGGGCGCGGAAAGCGGCACGCTGGCCTGCATGGTCGGCGGACCCGCGGCAGCCGTCGATGCCTGCCGCGGCGTGATGGGCGCTTTCTGCAAGGCCATCACGCACGTCGGCGAGGTGGGAGCAGGGCAGACGGTGAAGTGCTGCAACCAGGTGGCCGTCGCCGGCGCGCTGCTGGGCGTTGCCGATGCGATCGTGCTGGCGACCTCGCAGGGCGTCGATCCGCGTGTCATGCGCGAGGTGCTGCTGGGCGGAACGGCGCGCAGCTTCGTGCTGGAAAAGCACGGCGAGCGCGTGATCGCCGGTGACTTCAAGCCGGGCTTCCGCGCCCGCCTGATGCGCAAGGACCTGCGCATCGCGCTGGAGACCGCGCGCCAGGGCGGCGCCAGCTTGCAGGCCGCGCCGGTCGCCGAGCTGCTGCTCGGTGAACTGTGCGACGGCGGCCGCGGCGACCTGGACTGGGCCGCACTGGGGGCGCTGGTGCAGGAGAAGGCGGCACGCTGAGCGTCGTGCCGCAACGGCTTCGTCCGTGAGCCGGCGCCTGGGCGGCCGGCGATCGGATCAGGATTGCGCGACGGACGTGCAGCCGCTCTCCTGCTGCGTGCCGGAACTTTCCGGTGACGGGCGCGCCAGCGCGTTCAGCACCGAGGTCGCGGTGACCGCTGCGCTCGCCGAGGCCTCGACGATGACGTGGTGCGCCGCCACCAGCGACTGCAGCGAATCCGCCGCGAGCTCGCGGGTCGCGTCGCAGGGCGAGATGACATGGATGATGGGGGGATGGTCCAGCGCGCGCAGCAGGCGCGCCGTCTCCGCGAGCACGGCGCGCGCGCGGGTGTGTTCGCGCCCCACCAGCAGGACCAGGCGCTCCACGTGGCCCAGCCCCAGCAGCCGGATGCCGGCGGAGAGCGCGCGGCGCGACAGGCCCTGCACGCGGACCGTGGTCGTGAGGCTGGCGGCGAGGTCGGCGTAGGCCGCACCGACGTCGCAGCGCCGCAGTTCGCTGCCGGCATAGCGCTGGTAGGCGATGCGCGCCCCCGCCTGCTGCGCCACCGAGCGCACGAGCTCGATGGCGTCGTTGTCGTCCGAAGCCACGGCCAGCACCTGGCGCCGGCCGACGAATCCCAGGGACCCGTTGGCGTCCACCAGGCAAGGCGCGCTGAGCGCCTGCCAGACCTCGACCGGTTCGGCCGCCCAGCCCTGCTCGTGTTCGCGGGCGATGTAGTGCAGGCGGCGGGCGACGTCCGAGCTTTTCTCGGCGTGCAGGGACGCGATCTGCACCGGCTCGGCCAGCGACGACGGGCCGCGGCTGCGGTGCAGCAGCATCGGGCGGCCCGCGCCGGCATCCCGGGGCAGCTGATCCCAGGCTTCGTTCACGGCCTCCTCGGGGCCTTCCAGCCATTGCACCAGCCAGCCGGCGGTGGAAAGCAGGGCGGTGTGGACGTGGGTGGAGGCGGCGCTCTCCAGCAGCGCCGCGCGCTGCGCCAGCATGGCTTCGACCGCGGAACCCGCGTGAGTCCGGTGGGTGGCGCACAGCAGCCGGACGCATGGCGCGCCCACGCGCGAAGAAACGTCGATCGTTAGCATGCTTCAATTGTTCAGGCATGAAGCAAATGGGTCCAATGCATAATTAGTTCTAATCCAATGCAGCGGGTGCATCCATGGACCTTCGCCGCTATACGCACATCGTGGCGCTCGCCGAAGAAGGCAGCTTCAACGCCGCCGCGCAGCGCGTGCACCTGACCCAGCCGGCCTTCAGCCGCAGCATCCAGGCGGCGGAAAGCGAGCTGGGATTGCAGCTGTTCGTGCGCGGCGGCAAGCGCATCCGCTGCACGGCGGCGGGCAGTTTCGTCGTCGACCGGCTGCGCGGGCTGCTGCAGGCCAGCAGCAACCTGCATCGGGACGTCGGGATGTTCCGCGATGGGATGGTGGGTGACCTGCACTTCGGCATGGGCTCCTACCTCTGCGTCGCGTTCCTGCCGGCCCTGCTGGCCGACATGCGGCGGCACTTTCCCGCGGTGCGCATGCGCGGCGTGGTGCAGCACCCCCTGCTGCTGCTGGAGCGCCTGCGCCACCATGAACTGGAGTTCGTGGTGATCGAGCGCCGGTTCGCACCGGCGGACCTGGACACCGAGCCCCTCGCGCCCGTCCCCGGACAGTTCTACGTGCGCGCCGGCCATCCGCTGCTGGCCCGCGGCAAGGTGCGCATGCAGAACCTGGCGCCTTACGGTCTGGCCTCGGGCCGCATGCCGCGGCCGATGCAGGATGCGCTGCGGCGGGCCATGGAGCTGGCCGACCACGATGAACTGCCGTTCGCGCTGGAATGCGACGACACTTCCGCGCTCAAGGCCGTGACGCTCGCCTCCGACGCGGTGATGCCGGCCGCGCCCATGCTGCTGGAGCATGAGCTCGCCACCGGGGCCCTGCGCGAGCTGCCGGTGCAGGACCCGCCTCCCGGCCTGGAGTTGCAGCCGGCCATCGTCTCGGAACGCGGCCACATCCTCAGCCCCGCGGCGACCTATGCCGCGCAGTGCGTGCGCAACAACGCGCTGGAAGCGAAGGGAGCAGCCGGCCCGCGGCGTCCCCGGAAGAAGCCCACGTGACGCACCCGGGCGGGGATGCCGGCGATCGAATGCTTCGTGGTGGCGCTGCGTGTTGCAGCGCCTGCATCACTCCAGCTTGACGCCCGCTTCCTTCACCACCTTGCCCCAGCGCACCAGTTCCTGCGCGAGGTAGGCGGACATTTCCTCGGGCGTGGAGGGTGCGGGTTCGACGCCCGCATCGAACAGCGCCTTCTTCGTGTCCGGCGCGGCCATCAGCTTCGCCACTTCCGAATTCAGCTTGTGCACGATCTCCGGCGGCGTGCCGGCCGGGGCCAGCAACGCGAGCCACACGGACGCGTCGTAGCCGGCGACACCGGCCTCCTGCATGGTGGGCACGTCGGGCAGTTGCGGTGCGCGCTTCGCGGTGGTGACGGCCAGCGCCTTCAGCCGTCCCTGCGGCACCTGTGCCAGCGCGTTCGGCACCCCGGCAAAGCTGCTCTCCACCACGCCCGCGACCAGGTCGGTGGCGGCGCCCGAACTGCCGCGGTAGGGCACGTGCTTCAGCGGCGCGCCCGTCATGGCGGCGAACAGCCCGCCCATCAGGTGCTGCGCGCTGCCGTTGCCGGACGAGGCGTAGTGGATCTGCTCGGGTTGCGCCTTGGCCAGCGCGATGAACTCCTGCACGTTCTTCGCCGGCACCTTGGGATGCACCAGCAGCACGTAGGGCGAGTCGACCAGCTTGCCGACGGCGGCGAAGCTCTTCACCGGGTCGTAGCCGAGGTTCTTGTAGATCCAGGGGCTGATCACGTGCGTGCTCGACACCATCAGCAGCGTGTAGCCGTCGGGCGGCGACTTGGCCACGAAGTCGGTGCCGATGGTGGAGCCGGCACCGGCCTTGTTCTCGACGACGAACTGCTGGCCCATCGCCAGCGACAGCTTGACGCCCAGGATGCGCGCGACCACGTCGGTGAAGCCGCCGGGCGCGAACGGCACGATCAGCTTTACCGGCCGCGAAGGGTAGGCCTGCACCGCGGCCGCCGATGCGGCAGGGGATTGCGCCGAGGCCGGTCCCCACGCCAGCAGCAGGCCGAAGGCGAGGGCGGGAATTGCGTGCCGCATCGCCCTCACCCCGTGTAGACGGGATCCTGCAGCGTGTAGAACGCATGCAGGATCTGGTAGACCATCATGTAGTTCTTCTGCTGGAAGCTGGCGTGCGAGATGCCGCGCATCACGCTGAACTGCTTCTGCATGTTCGGCAGCCGCTGGAAGAAGGCCAGCAGGTCCTCGATGCTCGCGATGCCGTCCCACTGGCCGCGCAGCACGATGGTGGGCACGTCGATCTTCTCCGGGTCCACCAGCGGCAGCCGCGAACACATGTCGACGTAGGTGCCGGTGGGCATCGACGAATCCAGCGTGAGGATGGCGTCGGCGAAGGCTTCGATGGTCGCCTCGTCGGCCGTGCCCGGGTGGTCGCGGTTGAAGATGCTGTGCACGAAGGCGCGGTCGATCGGCCGCCGGTTCTTCGCCTGGAATTCCGGCAGCTTCTTGCGCCGCTGCTCCAGCGTCGGGCTGCCTTCGCCGGTCCACACGAAGGCATCGAGCGCCAGCTTCTCCACGCGCTCGGGATGGCGCTGCGCGAACAGCGCGGCCTTGAGCGCGCCGGAGGAGATGCCATAGAACAGCAGCTTCTTCGCACCGGTCGCCTGCAGCACGTACGCGCTGCCCACCGCGAGGTCATCCGCGCCGGTGCTGATGTCCGAGTTGATCGGGCGGTGCTTGTCGGAGCGCCCGTAGCCCTCGTTGTCCATGGTCCAGGTGTCGTAGCCCTGCTGGGCGAACCAGTCCATCGCCGACGAGAACGGGCGCCCGGGCACGTGCAGGTCGAACGTCGGCTGCGCCGCCATCGAGGAGCCGTGCACGAAGAAGAGCGTCCCCCGGTGGGGAACGCCCGGCGCGGCCTTCTTGTTCCAGAGGAACAGCTTGACGTCGCCCTTGCGCGTCCAGTGTTCCGTGCCGCCCGTCCATGTCACCTCGGTCATCGCGCCTGTCTCCTGGAGAGTGTTGGTATGCCACCATTCTGGAGGGAGCGCGCGGACCGGCGCAAGGAGGGATTCCCTCCGGGCGCCGCCACGGACGAGGCAGGGGCGCTACCAGCGCGCGCCGAAGGCCGTGCGCAGTTCCTGCAGGGCGTCGGCCGACAGCGGCTGCGGCGGCGGAGCCGAGAGGTGCCACAGCCTGGCCGTCTCCTCCAGCTCCTCCAGCACGGCCATCGCCTGCATGGGCGTGTCGTGCCACACGTTGGGGCCCAGCCGCGTCAGCATGACGGCGCGCAGGGGCGTGCCGCGCGCGGCGTAGCGACCGATCAGTTCGGCGACTGCCTCCGCCGCTTCGGGCGCGCCGGGCCGGTGGTAGGGCACCACCGGCACGTGGCCGACCTTCATCACGAAGTAGGGCGTGATCGGCGGCAGCAGGTCGCCGAACGGATCGGACAGCGTGAGCGCCACGCAGTGCGTGCTGTGCGTGTGGATCACGCAGCCGGCCCCGCGGCTGGCGCCGTAGATGCGACGGTGCAGCGCCAGCGTCTTGCTGGCCGGCGCGCCGGACACCTGGCGGCCGTCGGCATCCACCTTGGAGAGGGTCGCCGGATCGAGGAAGCCGAGGCAGGCGTCCGTCGGCGTGATGAGGAAGCCGTCGTCCAGCCGCACGCTGATGTTGCCGGCGGTGGCATGCGCGTAGCCGCGTTCGAACAGGCTGCAGCCGACGCGGCAGATTTCCTCGCGGGCCTGGGTTTCCGTCATGCGAGCACCTTGAAGGATTTGTGGAAGAAATCGGCGCTGCCGAAGTTGCCCGACTTGAGCGCCAGGTGCAGCTGTGCGTTGCAGGCGGTCGCGGTGGCGAAGCACCATGGCACGCCGGGATCGATCTGGGGGCCGATGCGCATCTGCTGCACGCCCAGCGCCTGCACGACCGCGCCGGAGGTTTCGCCGCCGGCCACCACGAGCTGGCGCACGCCGGCTTCCACCAGGCCGCGGCCGATGGCGGCCAGCGCCTGCTCCACCAGCGTGCCGGCGTCGTGCACGCCCAGGTGCTGCTGCACCGAGCGCACCGCGTCGGGGGTGGCCGTGGAATACACCAGCACCGGGCCGCTGGCCAGGCGCGGCCGCGCCCAGTCCAGCACCGCGGCGATCACCGCGTCGCGGCGCTGCGCCAGCTGCAGCGGCTCGATCACGTAGGAGGCGCCGCCGGCACGCTGGAAGTCGGCCACCTGCTGCTGGGTCGCCAGCGAGCAGCTGCCCGACACGATCGCGCGCAGGCCCGACGCGGGCGGCAGTGCGGCAGCCGCCGCCGAAGGCTGCAGGCCGTGGTTCTGCGGCAGGCCGATCGCCACGCCGGAACCGGCCACAACCAGCGGCGCGTCGGCGATGGCCCGACCCAGCGCGAGCAGGTCGGCGTTGTCCACCGCGTCGACGATGCCGAAGCGCACGCCGTCGGCGCGCAGCTGCGCGATGCGGGCGCGGATCGCCTCGCTGCCCGCGCGCACCACGGCATGGCCGACCAGGCCGACCTGGCCCTGCGACTGCGCCTGCATCACGCGCACCAGGCTGGGATCGGTCATCGGCGTGAGCGGGTGGTTGCGCATGCCCGATTCGCTCAGCAGCACGTCGCCCACGAACAGGTAGCCCTGGTAGACGGTGCGCGCGTTCTCCGGGAAGGCGGGCGTCACGCAGCAGAAATCCGCGCCCAGCTCCGCCAGCAGCGCCTCCGCGACCGGGCCGATGTTGCCCTGCGCGGTGGAGTCGAAGGTGGAGCAGACCTTGAAGTAGAACTGGCGGCAGCCCTGCGCGCGCAGCCAGCGCAGGGCGTCCAGCGATTGCGCCACCGCATCGGCCGCGGCGATGGTGCGCGACTTCAGCGCGACCACCACGGCATCGGCGTCGCCCACGGCCTGCGAGGGAACGCCGATGGTCTGCACGACCTGCATGCCGGCGCGCACGAGGTTGTTGGCGAGGTCGGTGGCGCCGGTGAAGTCGTCGGCGATGCAGCCGAGGAGGAGGGGACGGGGCATGGCGCTTTCAGTAAGGCGGCGCGAAGCCGTTGCGGCCCGCGTTCACGCGCACGACGGTGGGCTGGCCGTTGATCTCCTGCACGTTCAGCGCGACCGGCGCGCCGACCACCACCAGGCTGCGGTCGCCGGGGCGCGTGCTGATGATGGGGGTGTCGGGCGGCACGACGATGGTCTTGGTGCCGTCCTTGTACTTCAGCTCCAGCCGCTGGCCGCCGGTGATGGCGGTGACGTCGGCCACCGTCGCATTGGTCATCGTGCTTTGCGGCAGGAAATCGAACGGGCGGTGGCCTTCGCCGGTGCCGCGCAGGTTCTCGGGGAACAGCAGCACCGCGATCGCGCGCTGGCTGCCGTCCGGCTGCGGCATGGCGCCCACGCCCACGAAGCTGCCCGGCTTGATGTCGGAGAAGGCGATCGGGAACACCTCGGCGACGGTATAGGTGGGCGACAGCGCCAGCTCGGTGCGCTGGCCGCCGCGCTCGCGCAGCGTGAGCTTGCTGTCCGTCAGGGCCTCGATGGTGCCGCGCAGGCGCACGGTGGGCGCCTGCTGCGCGAAGCCGATGGCGGGCGCCAGCGTGGCCGCGGCCAGGGCGCCGAGCACGCGGCGGCGGGTAAAGGCTGTCTTCATGGGGAACTACCTCCTTGGTGCATCCCGTGGCGAATGGCCTCGAGCAGGGCCTGGGGCGGCGCCGGCTTGACGAGGTGCTGCTGGAAGCCCGCATCATGCGCCTTGACCACGTCCGCCGCCGTGCCGTAGCCGGTGAGGGCGACAAGATAGCAGTTCGCGCCGTTGCGGTGCGCGCGCACCCGCGCCGCCAGTTCGTAGCCGCTCATGCCGGGCAGCCCGATGTCCAGCACCGCGACGTCCGGCTGGAACGTGTCCAGCAGCGCCAGCGCCACCCCCGGGTCGTACGCCACCCGCACCTCGTAGCCGGCGATCTCGAGCAGGGCGGCAGCCGTGTCGGCCGCGTCCTGGTTGTCGTCCACCAGCAGCACGCGGCCTTCGCCCTTCGGCGCGGCGCTGCCGTCGCCGCCGGCCGCCGACGGCTCGGGCGGCGCGATGACGGGAAAGCGCAGGGTGAAGTTGCTGCCGCGGCCGTCGCCGGCGCTTTCCGCCTGCACCTGGCCCCCGTGCATCTCCACCAGGCTGCGCACGATCGCCAGCCCCAGGCCCAGGCCGCCGCGCGAGCGGTCGGCGCCCTGGGGTGCCTGGTAGAACAGCTCGAACACGTGCACCAGCACGTCCGGCGGCATGCCGAAGCCGTTGTCCGCCACCACGATCTCGGCCTGCGCGTCGCCGGCGCGCCGCAGGCCCAGCACGATGCGGCCTTCCGGCCCGGTGAACTTCACGGCGTTGCCCAGCAGGTTGTGCAGCACCTGCCCCAGCCGCACCTCGTCGCCCGCCATCCACAGGCTGCGCGCGTCCTCGTCGATCTGCAGCGCCAGCTGGCGCAGTCCCAGCACCGGCTGCACGGCCTGCGCCGCGTGCTCCACCAGCTCCGCGAGCCGCAGCGGCTGCATCCGCATTTCCAGTCGCTTGCCGGTGATGCGCGAAACGTCCAGCAGGTCGTCCACCAGCCGCTTCATGTGCGCCACCTGGCGCTCCATCACCTCGCGCTCGCTGCGGTTGGCCGGATCGCCGCGGCGCGCCATCAGGTGCAGCGCGGTTGCCATCGGCGCCAGCGGATTGCGCAACTCGTGGCCCAGCATGGCCAGGAACTCGTCCTTGCTGCGGCCCGCGTCCTCGGCGCGACGCAAGGCCTCGGTCACCTGGGCGAGCAGCTTCTCGCGCTCGCGGGCGGCCCGGTCGCGCTCGGCCGACGCGTGCTCCAGTGCCCGGCCCACGTCCTCCAGTTCGGCGATGCCCAGCGGCTGCAGCCGCACCGGCGCGCCGCGGCCCAGCGCCGCCGCGGCTTCCTTCAGGGTTTCGATCGGGTCGATCACGTCGCGCGAGAAGTACCAGGCGAGGAAGGCCGCCAGCGCCAGCGAGGCGAGCAGGCCAGCCGCAACCGCCCCGAGGACGCCATACAAGCCGCTGTTGGCGTCCTCGGCGGAGATGCCGGTGGCGACCACCCAGCCCCAGTTCTGCAGCCGGCTGAAGCCGGTGTGGCTGCGCATGCCCTCCAGCGTGGTGGTGACCCCCGTGCCCTCGACCGCGCCGGAACGCAGCATCGCTTCCAGCGAGGGCGCCGGGCGGTAGACGACGTTGGGGCGGGAGCGCGCGACACGGTGGAGGTTCTGGTCGAACACCGACACCACCGAGGTGGCAGGCACGTACTGGCGCAGCAGCACGGCCAGGATGTGGTCGGTGGGGATGACCGCCGACAGCACGTAGTGCAGCTCGCCCTGGCGCAGCACCGGCAGCCGCACCGCGAATGCGGGGCCGGCCCCGCGCTGTCCTTCCGCGACCGTTCCGACCACGGGCTCACGGCCTTCGACGGCCTTGGCCATGCTCACCGGATCGACCGGCGTGGGACCGACCGCGCCGAAGGGCTGGCTCGAGCTGAACAGCACCTTGCCGGTCGCGTCCGCCAGCACCACCGTGCGCCAGCCCGCGGCGGACGCGATGCGGCCGGAAAGGGCATGGAAGCCCCGCAGCCGGTCCGGCTGCAGCTCGTCGGACAACGCCATGCCTTGCAGCACGCCGATGGTGGCGCGCAGTTCCGAGTCGACCGCCGTGCCCAGCGCGCGCGACACGGCCAGCGCGGTCTGCTGCGCATCGCGCTGCCGTTCGTTCGTGAGGTACACCAGGACCACGGCCGCGACGATGGCCAGCGGAAGCAGCCCGCTCGCGGCCAGCAGGAACAGCCGGAAGCGCAACGGACGCCCGGTGTCCTCGGCTTTCATTTCTGCCGGATGACGTACCGGACGAACCCGTCCGCCTGAGCGAACCGGTCATAGAGGCGGCGCGCCTCGACGTTGTCGGCCTTCGTGAGCCAGTACAGGCGGGCCCAGCCTTCCGCGCGCATCGCGTTGCGCAGCCATTCGAGCAGCGCGCTGGCCACGCCGCGCCGCCGGGCCGAGCCGAGGACGAACAGGTCCTCCAGGTAGCAGATGGCCTGCGCCTCCCACGTGTTCTCGTGCACCACGCAGTTGGCGAACCCGTAGACCTGTCCGTCCACCTCGGCCACGATGCACATGATCTGCGAGTCGGGGTCGAGGATGCGCTTCCAGGTGCGGTCGGTCACCTCGTCGGGGACCTGCGCGTCGTAGAACTCGCAGTACGCCCGCCAGAGCTGGCGCCAGGTGGCCTCGTCGGCGGGCAGGGCGGCGCGGATGATGCAGGGCGTCGTCGTCACGCGGCCATTGTGCCTCTGGTGGCCTCCAGCTGTGCGGCCAGCACGACCGCGGCATGCAGGGCCTGCCGCTGGGCGCCGTCGTGGATCTGGTGGCGGCAGCTGGTGCCGTCGGCCACCACGATCGCGTCCGGCGCCGACCGCACCGCGGGCAGCAGGCTCAGCTCGGCCATTTCCATCGACACGGCGTGGTGCCTGGCCTCGTAGCCGAAGCTGCCCGCCATGCCGCAGCAGCTGGATTCGATCAGCTGCGGCTGCACCCCGGGAATGAGCTTGAGCACCTCCAGCACCGGCGACACCGCGCCGAAGGCCTTCTGGTGGCAATGGCCGTGCACCAGCACCGGCCGGGCCAAGGGCTTGAGCTGGCCCTTGAGCTGCTCCAGCCGGCCGGCGGCCGCTTCGCGGGCCAGGAATTCCTCCAGCAGCAGGGACTGGCCGGCCAGCACCCCGGCGCGCTCGCCCAGGCCCATGGTGGTCATCTCGTCGCGCATCGACAGCAGACAGGAAGGCTCCAGCCCGACGATGGCGATGCCGCGGGCCGCCAGCGGATGCAGTGCGTCCAGCAACTCGGTCGCCTTGGCCCGGGCCTCGTCGACCATGCCGCTCGCGAGGTAGGTCCGGCCGCAGCACAGGTGCTTGCCGTCGGCCTTCTGCTTGGCCGCGACGTGCACGGTGTAGCCGGCCGCCTGCAGCACCCGCAGGGCGGCGCGGGCGTTGTCGGACTCGAAGAAGCCGTTGAAGGTGTCGACGAACAGCACCACCGGCCGGGCCGCGGTGAGCAGCTCCTCGCGCGTGGCGCCCACGCTGCCGCTGTTGAAGAAGTGACGACCCTGCCACTCGGGGAGGCTGCGCTTGGCAGAGAGGCCCAGCACGCGCTCGCCCAGGGCGGCCAGCAGGCCGCTGCGGTTGCGCAGGTTCAGCACGCCGGCGAACTTGCTGGCCGTGGCGGCATAGTCGGGCAGCCGTGCGACCAGCTTGTCCTTGAGCGACCAGCCGTTCTTTCTGCCGTCGGCGTGGCGGAACTCGATCTTCATGCGCGCCATGTCGACGCCGGTCGGGCAGTCGCGCTTGCAGCCCTTGCAGCTCACGCAGAGTTCAAGCGCTTCCCGCACGGCATCGCTGGTGAGCCCGTCGGCCCCGAGCTGGCCGCTCACCGCCAGCCGCAGCGTGTTGGCGCGGCCGCGGGTGAGGTGCTGCTCGTCGCGCGTCACGCGGTAGCTCGGGCACATCGTGCCGGCGTCGAACTTGCGGCAGTGCCCGTTGTTGTTGCACATCTCCACCGCCTTGGCGAAACCGTGCGCGGGGTCGCCGCCGGTTCCGGGCGCGGTGGTCTTCTCGGTGGCGGGATCGTTCTGCACGTCCCAGGCGCTCCAGTCCAGCGCGGGCTGAAGCGGGATCACCTTGTAGGTCGGCGGAAAACGCATCAGCCGCGTGTCGTCCATGCGCGGCGGGTCGATGATGCGCTGGGGCGAGAGCAGGCCGATCGGGTCGAACAGGCGCTTGATCTCGCCGAAGGCCGCATCGATCTCGGAGCCGAACTGCCAGCGGATCCACTCGCCGCGGCACAGGCCGTCGCCGTGCTCGCCGGAGTAGGCGCCCTTGTACTTGCGCACCAGCGCCGACGCCTCCTCGGCGATCGCGCGCATCTCCGGCGCGCCGTTGCGCCGCATGTCCAGGATCGGCCGCACGTGCAGCGTGCCGACGGACGCGTGCGCGTACCAGGTGCCCTTGGTGCCGTGCTTGCGGAACACCTGCGTGAGCGCGTCCGTGTACTCGGCCAGGTGCTGCAGCGGCACCGCGCAGTCCTCGATGAAGGACACCGGCTTGCCGTCGCCCTTGAGGCTCATCATGATGTTGAGGCCGGCCTTGCGCACTTCCCACAGGTTCTTCTGCGGGGCGTCGTCGGCCATCAGCACCACCGAGCCGGGCAGGCCCAGGTCGCCCATCAGCTGTTCCAGGTCCTTCAGCTTGCGCAGCAGGGCTGCCTTGTCGGCGCCGGCGAACTCCACCAGCAGCAGGGCGTCGGGCGAGCCGATCAGCGCGGTGCGCACGGTCGGTGCGAACGCCGGGTTCTGCAGCGCCAGCTCGATCATCGTGCGGTCCACCAGTTCGACGGCGGTGAGCGTGCCGTCGGATCCGAGCTGCACGATGTGCTGCGCCGAGTCCATCGCCTTGTAGAAGGTCGGAAAGTTCACGACCCCCAGCGCCTTCGCCTTGGGCAGTTCGGACAGCTGCAGCTTGAGCGACTTCGTCAGCGCCAGCGTGCCCTCGCTGCCCACCAGCAGGTGCGCCAGGTTGACGCTGCCGTCGGCGGTGTAGGGCTTCTCGTTCTGGTTGTGGAAGACGTCGAGGTTGTAGCCGGCCACCCGGCGCAGCACCTTGGGCCAGCGCGCCTCGATCTCCGGCCGCAGCGCCTGCGCCAGGTCGCGCACGCTTTCGCCGAGCCGGCGCGCTTCGCCGCTGGCTGCTTCGAAGCGGCCGAAGCTGTGCAGCCGGCCGTCCGAAGTCCAGGCCTCGGCGCCGAGCACGTTGTGCACCATGTTGCCGTAGGCGATGCTGCGGCTGCCGCAGGAGTTGTTGCCGGCCATGCCGCCCAGCGTCGCCTGCGCCGCGGTGGACACGTCCACGGGGTACCACAGGCCCGTCTTCTTCAGGTGGGCGTTGAGGTGGTCAAGCACCAGGCCCGGCTCCACCGTGGCGGTGCGGTTGGCGGCATCGACCTCCAGCACCTGGCGCACGTGCTTGGAGAAGTCGATCACCAGGCCCGCGCCCACCGTCTGGCCACACTGGCTGGTGCCACCGCCGCGCGGGACGATCGGCACCTGCAGGTCGCGGCAGATGTCCAGGGCGATACGCGCGTCCTCGGCGCTGCGCGGCACGAACACGCCGACCGGAACCACCTGGTAGATCGACGCGTCGGTCGCGTAGCGGCCGCGGTCGGCGGGCGAGAACAGGACCTCGCCCTGGGTCTCGGCGGCCAGGCGTTGTGCCAGCCGGCCGGCGACTTCGTTGCTGGCGGCGGAGACCTGCTCGTAGGCGGAGTCCGCGGCCTCGCGCGTGATCTTCAGCGGCAGCGGCGCGTTCATCGGACAACCTTTCTTGCGGAGTTCACGACGCCTCCTTGCGTTGCGCCTCGCGCATCTGGTCCAGCACCACCTCGCGCTTGTTGCGCAGGTGGGCGAGCAGCACCTCGCGCATCGCGGCGCCGTCGTGTTTGGCCAGCGCTTCGATCATCTTTTCGTGTTCCTTCACGGCGCGCTTCCATTTCTCGCCGTCCTGGTTGGAGCGGAAGCGCAGCGCCTGCAGCCGCGCGTTGACCTGGGTGTAGACCTGCGCCAGCACCGGGTTCTTGGCGGCGGCGCTGATGGCCGCGTGGATCCGCGAATTGAGCGCGTAGTAGGTGGACAGGTCGCGCCGGGTGTAGGCGGCCATCATCTCGAAATGCATGGCCTGGATCTCGGCCAGTTCCTGCGGCGTGATGCGCTGCGCGGCCAGTTCGCCCGACTGCGCCTCCAGCCCCGCCATCACCTCGAAGGTGTCCAGGATGTCCTGCTCGGTGAGCTGCACGGCCACCGCGCCTCGGTTGGGCAGCAGCTCCACCAGTCCTTCGGCGGCCAGCATCTTGATCGCTTCGCGCAGCGGCGTGCGCGACACTTTGAGCAGTTCGGAGAGCTCGCGCTCATTGAGCTTGGAGCCCGGGCCGATGCGTCCTTCCACCAGCATCTGGCGCAGGCGCTGGGCCGCCTGCTCATGCAGGGCCGCCCGGGGGATGGGGATCACTTCTGCCGTCATGGAGCCGATTGTATGCAAAAAAGGGATGGCTCCAATTCCCTATTTGCGGGTGAAAGCTCTTGACATCGGAATTTTGTATGCAAAAAATGGCGGCCACACCAACCAACCCACCACCATGGTCACGCTCGACTTCCATCCCACCGGCCGCCACTTCCTGCAGATCCCCGGTCCGTCCCCGGTTCCCGACCGCATCCTGCGCGCGATGAGCTATCCGACGATCGACCACCGCGGCCCGGAGTTCGGCGTGCTGGGGCTGCGCGTGCTCAAGGGCATCCAGCAGATCTTCCAGACCAAGCACCCGGTGGTGATCTATCCGGCGTCCGGCACCGGCGCCTGGGAAGCGGCGCTGTCCAACTCGCTGAGCCCCGGCGACCACGTGCTGATGTACGAGACCGGCCACTTCGCCACCCTGTGGCAGAAGATGGCGACGCGCCTGGGCATCAAGCCGGAGTTCCTGGGCCTGCCCGGCGTGGAGGGCTGGCGGCGCGGCGTGCAGGCGCACCTGATCGAGGAGCGCCTGAAGGCCGACAAGGAACACAGCATCAAGGCGGTCTGCGTGGTGCACAACGAGACCTCCACCGGCGCCACCAGCAACATCGTGGCGGTGCGCCGTGCCATCGACGCGGCCAAGCATCCGGCGCTGCTGATGGTCGACTCCATCTCCGGCCTGGCCTCCGCCGAGTACAAGCATGACGAATGGGGCGTGGACGTCACCATCAGCGGCTCGCAGAAGGGCCTGATGCTGCCGCCCGGCATCAGCTTCAACGCGCTGTCGCCCAAGGCGATCGAGGCGAGCAAGTCCGCGAAGCTGCCCAAGGCCTTCTGGGCCTGGGACGAGATCGTCGAGATGAACAAGACCGGCTACTGGCCCTATACGCCCAACACCAACCTCCTGTATGGGTTGGCCGAAGCGATCGACATGCTGCTGGACCCGCACTTCGGCGGCCTGCAGGGCGTGTTCGCGCGGCACCAGCGCTGGGGCGAGGGCGTGCGCAGTGCCGTGCGGGCCTGGGGCCTGGAGATCCAGTGCGTGGAGGCCGCCACCCAGTCGCCGGTGCTGACCGGCGTGGTGATGCCCGAGGGCGTGGACGCCGACGCGGTACGCAAACTTATTTACGAACGGTTCGATCTGTCGCTGGGCACGGGCCTCGGCAAGGTGAAGGGCCGTATGTTCAGAATAGGGCACCTGGGGGATTGCAACGACCTCACCCTCATGGCAGCCTTGTCGGGTTGCGAGATGGGCCTGAAGCTGTCCGGCGTCAAGCTGGCGGGTTCGGGCGTCGCGGCAGCGATGGAGTATTTCGCGGGCCATCCGGCGCCGGTCGCCTTGCAGAAGGCGGCTTGAGCGCGGGAGGTTCCGCAAGGCATCTCGGACCCCTTTCAACCCTTGGAGACGACAACATGCAACGCAGAACCTTCGTGACGGGAGTCGCGGCTTCCATCGCCCTGCCGATGGCGCGCGCGCAGCAGCTGCCCACGCAGCCGGTGCGCATCATCGTGGGCTTCGCCCCCGGCGGCGGCACCGACCTGCTGGCCCGCGTGATCGGCCAGAAGCTGGCCGACATGTGGAAGACCACGGTCATCATCGAGAACAAGGCCGGCGCCTCCGGCACCATCGCCGCCGACTACGTGGCCAAGCAGCCGGCCGACGGCACCGTGCTGCACATGGCGCACATCAACAGCCACGCCATCGTCCCCAACCTGCAGAAACTGGGCTACGACGCCGAGAAGGACTTCCAGCCGATCGCCATGGTGGGCGTCACGCCCAACCTGCTGATCTGCGGCCAGATGCAACCGGCCAAGACGGTGAAGGACCTGGTCGCGCTGTGCAAGGCCAACCCCGGCAACATCAGCTTCGGCTCCGCCGGCGCGGGCTCGGCACAGCACCTGGCGCTGGAGATGTTCATGCTGCAGGCCGGCGTGAAGGCGATCCACGTGCCGTACAAGGGCTCCGGCCCCATGCTGACCGACCTGATCGGCGGCCAGGTGCAGTACAGCTTCGACACCATGACGGCGGCAACGCCGCACGTGAAGAACGGCAAGGCGGTCGCGATCGCGCAGACCCGCCTGAAGCGCGCGGCCGGCCACCCCAACGTGCCGACGATGGCCGAGTCCGGCTTCCCCGGCTTCGATGCGACCACCTGGTACGGCCTGGTCGGCCCCGGCAAGATGTCGCCCGCCCTGGCCAAGCGCATGAACGAGGACGTGAACAAGGCGCTGGTGATGCCCGACGTGATCGAGAAGCTCGAGGCCTCCGGCGCCGAAGACGGCGGCGGATCGCCCGAGAAGATGGCGCAGTTCATGCACACCGAGCTGGCCAAGTGGGCCAAGGTGATCAAGGAAGCCAACGTCAAAGTGGACGCGTGAGCCAAGAGGGCGCAGTCCACCTCGAGGTGTCCGGCGGCATTGCCTCCGTCACCTTCGACCGGCCCGAGGCACGCAATGCGATGACCTGGGCGATGTACGAGCGGCTGCGCGCGATCTGCGAGCAGCTGCGCGACGATCGCTCGGTGCGCGTGGTGCGCTTCCAGGGCGCCGGCGGCGAAGCTTTCGTCGCCGGCACCGACATCGCGCAGTTCCAGGACTTCGACGGCGAACGCGGCGTGCAGTACGAACGCCAGATCGACGGCACGATGCAGCTGCTGGCCGCCTTGCCCATGCCCACCGTGGCGGTGGTGCAGGGCTGGTGCATCGGCGGCGGCCTGGCCATCGCCAGCACCTGCGACTTCCGCCTGGCCACGCCGGCCAGCAAGTTCGGCGTGCCGATCGCGCGCACGCTGGGCAACTGCCTGTCGATCGCCAACGTGGCGGGTCTCGTGGCCGCCTTCGGCCGGCCGCGCGTGCAGCGCCTGCTGCTGCTGGCGGACCTGGTGGGCGCCGAGGAGGCGCAGGCCTGCGGCTACGTGATGGAGGTCGTCGCGCCCGAGGGCATCGAGGCCGCCGCGCAGAAGCTGTGCGGCAAGCTCGCGTCGCTGGCGCCGGTGACGCAGCAAGTCAGCAAGGAGGCGCTCAGCCGCCTGCTGCGCCACGACCTGCCGGAAGCCGAGGACCTGATCCGCCGCACCTACGGCAGCGAGGACTTCCGCGAAGGCGTGCAGGCCTTCGTGGCCAAGCGGCCGCCCGCCTGGAAAGGCCGCTGAGCTCGTCGGTCCCCTGGAGGGCTTTCGTCCTACGCAGCGCCGTGCTCGCGCTGCCTAGGATGGAAGCGATCACCGAGGGCGCACCATGGCCGGCACACCGAAAGATTCCCCGTCGGGCTCCCAGGCCCCCGTGCGTGGCAACGATCCCGACGATCTGCTGACCTCCGTCGCCGGCGAGGAGGATCCGGGAGCCTCGCTGGACCTTCCGGTTGGTCCACCCAGTCACTCCTCGCCACCCGCGGCCGCCGGTGCGCAAGTGCCCATCGGTGCCCAGCCGCCGATGGCGCCGGGCGACCAGGCGCTCGCCGGCACGCCCAGCACCGGGGAGAAGCCGTGCCCGCAATGCGGCGGCACCGGAAAACTGGGCGTGGCCCGCTGCCCCAACTGCCAGGGCACCGGCATCGTGATCGTGGGCATCGCCGGCGCCTGAGCGCGACGGGAGCGCATGCACCACTTCGCTCCCGGCCGCATCGGCGTCCTGCCGCCCATCCTCGCGCTGCAGACCCGCAGCGGGCGGCTCACGTACATGGTGTCCGGTGCCGGCGCACCCGCCATCCTGCTGTTCAGCGGCGCCGGCGTGAGCCTGCAGGGCTGGGGGCCGCTGTACCCGGACATCGAGCACCTGGGGCGGGTCTTCGGCTGGAACCGCTTCGGCATGCAGGGCAGTGACCCGCCGCGCGAGCGGCAAACAGGCGCACGGGTGCTCGGCGCGCTGCGCGAGCTGCTGGGCTACGCGGGTCTGGAGCCGCCCTATGTGCTGGTGGCGCACTCGCTGGGCGGCCTGTTCGCCAACCTGTACGCGCGCCTGTATCCGCAGGAGGTGGCCGGCGTGCTGTTCCTGGAAGCGACGCATCCCGACGACCACGCCGCGCTGAAGCAGCACGAGACGCAGCTGGTGCGCATGCTGGGCAAGATGCTCGTGCTGCCGCAGGTCTTCCTGCGCCGCAACGTCCACGGCGAGCTGGCCTGCGTGGAGGACACGGTGCGCGAGATCGCTTCCGCCGGTGATTTTCCGCAGGTGCCGGTGCGCGTGATCACCGGCGGCCTCACGCCGAAGGCCTGGCTGATGTCACCTGGCGCGGTGGGTGCGAAGCGCGCCAACCAGCAGGCCCTGGCGCGCCTGTCGCCGCTGGGCGAACAGGTGATCGCGCAGCGCAGTGGGCACTTCCCGCAGCTCACCGAGCCGTGGCTGGTGCTGCGGGAACTGCGCGAACTGGTCGGCCGCTCCTAGGCCCGTGCGCGCGCGTCGCGGCGCTCAGGGCTGGTAGCAGGCGCCCGATGCGTCGTGCTCGATCGTCACCAGGTCGCCACCGGCGCCGCCCCAGGCATTGCCGTCGGTGAAGATCAGGCAACCCTCGCCCTTGTACAGCACCTGCATGCGGCGCGCGTCGTTGCCGAAGTAGAACGGAATCCAGCGCTTGCCCGACTCGTAGGTGTGCAGGCGGTCGGGGGCGCGGCCGAACGCGTTCTGCACTTCCGACATCTGCATCCCGATCTGCAGCTTGGCGAACTTGCTCCCGGGGCGGGCCTGCCCGATCACTTCGCCTTCGAACTTGCCGTCGCGCGACTTGACGACCTTGCCCTTGGGCGATGCGGTGGTCGAGGCGGCGGTGGACGGCGCGGCGGCGGCCGGAGCAGCCGGCGCGCTTTCCTGCGCAGGCTGCTTGCTGGCGCAGGCCGCCAGCGAGAGCGCGGCGGCGAGGGTGAGGACGTGGACGGTGCGGTTCATGTGAAGCTTGGAACTCCCTGGTTGTTGGAATGGCTCTGCCGTGCGAATCCTAGGGGTGGCCCTGCGCGCAGGACAAGCAATGCGTGCCTTCGCGCTGTGCCGCGACAACAGCGCAGGGAATCGCTTAATGCTTCAGTTTGCGTCGCGCATCAAGGCGCGCGCTGCAGCCACTTTTCCAGCTGCACGCCATCGAGCACGCCGCTGTACATCGCGGGACGGATGACGCGCTCGTGGTAGCCGTGCTCGTTGTAGAAGCTGCGGGCCGCCACGTTGTCCCAGCGCGCTTCGAGCCGGATGCGCCGGCAGCCGGCGGTGCGCGCGACGTCCTCCAGCCACTGGAGCAGGGCGCTGCCCACGCCCAGGCGGCGGCGGTGGCGGTGCACCGCGAACAGCAGCAGGTGCGCGTCGTCGGCGCGGTAGGACATGATGCCGAAGGCGGCGAGCGCGCCCGGCTCGCCGATCACCGCCACGTTGGTGTCGCGGTCGCGGATCGCGCGGGCGACGCGCTCGGGACGCCAGCTCCACGGCAGCCCGTGCTCGATGGCCTCGCGCGACATGGCGGCGATGGCCGCTGCGTCGGCGGGGAGGGCGAGGCGGACGACGGCGTCGGTGAGCATCGGCGGGTTCCTGCGCCGCCATCGTACGGCAAGCGCGCGGTGCGCGCCGGTGCGCGGGTCAGGCCGCGGCAGCGCCCCGCCGCTGCGTCGCCCAGTGCGCCGCGGCGATGACGAAGGGGAACACCAGCTCGGGAATGAGGTAGGCCAGCCAGACCGCCGCCGGCTCGGGCAGCCCCACCTTGCTGATGGAGAGCAGGCGTCCGATGGCCGCCATCAGCACGCCGAACGCGATCAGGTAGACCAGCGTGCCCTGCTCGCGGATCGTCATCGCGGCCCAGAAACTGATCACGCCCATCGCCAGGTACACCCCCGCCATGAAGCGGTGCAAGTTGTCCAGCCGCGGCGAGGTCTCCGGCTGCCCGAGCGACATCTGCAGCGAACCTCCGAACAGGGCGATGAGCGCGACCAGGAACAGGCAGACCTGGACGATGCGTTGCGCAGTGGACATGGCGTACCTCGCGGGCAGGGGGCGAAGGCCATTGTGCGGCGGACGCCGCTACTTGCCCAGGATCTGCAACGCGACCATGGCCTGCGCCAGGAAGCCGGCGACGAAGGCCAGCGTCCGCACCCGACCGCGCTTCACGCCAGGGCCGGCCCCTTCATGCCCTGCGCATAGGAAGCACGGTCCGCGGCGTAGCAGCCGCAGGCAGCGGCCTGCAGGCCCGCGCGGTCCAGCACGGTCAGCACGCCGCGGTGGTAGGCGATGAGCTGCCGCCGCTGCAGCGTCGCCGCTGCGTGCGTGACGCCGGCGCGCCGCACGCCCAATGCGGCGGCGAGGAATTCGTGCGTCGCGTACACCGGGCCGCGGGGCGCACGGTCCTGCGTCATCAGCAGCCAGCGCGCAAGACGCTCCTCGACCCGGTGGTAGCGCGTGCACAGGGCCGCCTGCGCCAGTTGCGTGAGCGAGACCAGCACGTACTGCTGCATGCGCTCCCGGAAGGCCTCGCTGGAGCGCAACTGCAGGCGCAGCGGCGCCGCCGCGATGCGCAGGGCCGCGCCCGGCCGCACGACGGTCGCGCGCAGCGACGAGGCGTTCGAGCCCAGCAGCAGCGGAATGCCGACCATGCCTTCGGACCCGACCAGGCCCACTTCGAAGGAATGCTGCTCCCCGCCCTCGGCCATGCCCAGCGAGACGATGGCGTCGATCGGGAACCAGGCGTGCGTGGCGCGCACGCCGGGACGCATGAGCATCTGGCCGGCCTCCAGGTCGATGGGTTCGCAACTGGCCAGGAAGCGCTCGCGGTTCGACCCCGCCAGCCGATCCAGCAGGCGGTTCGCGCGGACGGCGGATCCGGGTTCCGGGGCCGGCGGGTTGTCCTTCATCGCGCCAGCGTGGACGCAAATGATGCCTGCGTCTGCGCGCTGGACCACATAGCGGCGTCCGTACGGTGGCGCACAGACGGACGGCGGGCCCGGCCCCAGAGTGAAGGGCGTGCAACAAGGAGATCGCAATGCCCAAGGGCCAACAACGCGGAAACAAGGAAGCCAAGAAGGAGAAGAAGAAGCCGGCGCCCGCGCCCGTCCCCGCCGTCGCCGCCCACGCGCCGGCACCGAACGCCGGGGCCCGCTGGCCCAAGAAGTAGGGCAGCCGGCCGTGACCTGGGGCAGCACCCGGTGACAGCCTGGGTCCGCTCCCGGCTGCGCCCGCGCCACGCGTTCGCGGGCATCGCGCCCTCGTGGGCCGCGGTGGACGAGGCCTACGGTGATGCGCCGCTGCGGGCGGAGGTGCTCAGCGCCGACCAGATGGAGCGGCACGGCCGCGCGCTGGCCGCCGCGCACGTCTGGGAACTCACGCGGGCGACCGATCGCCTGCTGCCCCGCCTGGCGGACAACCGCCGCACGCTCGCCGCCGTCTGTGCCCTCCTGTGCCAGCAACAGGGGCCGCAGTGCCGCACCACGCCGGCCGGCGAATGGCTGGTGGACAACAACTACCTGCTGCAGGAAGAGACCCGCACCGCGGCGCGCTTCCTGCCCACGGGCTACAGCCGCGAGCTGCCGCGCCTGCGCACGGGGCCGGGCGCCGGCCTGCCGCGCGTCTACGACCTCGCCGTGCAGTCGGTGGCGCACGGGGACGGCCGGCTGGAGCTGCCCTCGCTGACCGGCTTCGTCGCGGCCTACCAGACGGTCAGTCCGCTGCTGCTGGGCGAGCTGTGGGCCTTCCCGATCATGCTGCGGCTGGCGCTGATCGAGAACCTGCGGCGCGTCGCCGTGCAGGTGGCCGCCAGCCTGGCCGAACGCAATCTCGCGGCCCAGTGGTCGGACCGCATGTTCGAGGTGGCCGACCGCGATCCCAAGGGGCTGATCCTGGTGGTGGCCGACATGGCGCGCTCGGAGCCGCCGATGACCGCGCCGTTCGTGGCCGAACTGGTGCGCCGCCTGCATGGCCACAGTGCCGCCCTGGCGCTGCCACTCAGCTGGCTGGAACAGCAACTCGCCGAAAGCCACCAGCGCGCCGAACAGCTCGTGCAGATGGAAGCGCAGCACCAGGCGGCCGAACAGGTCTCGGTGAGCAACAGCATCGGCAGCCTGCGCCTGCTCGCCGCCACCGACTGGCGCGAGTTCGTCGAGAGCCTGTCGACGATGGAGCGCACGCTGCGCGGCGATCCGGCCGGCGTCTATCCCCACATGGACTTCGCCACCCGCGACGCCTACCGCCATGCGGTGGAGCGCATCGCCCGGCTCAGCGATGCCAGCGAGGACGCGGTGGCCGAGGCAGCGGTTGCGCTCGCCGCCGAAGCGCCGCGCGATGGCCCGGCCGACGATCCGCGCCAGTCGCACGTCGGTTACCACCTGGTCGGGCCCGGCAGGCCCGTCACGGAAGCCCGCGTCGGCATGCGCCTGGGTACCGCCGCCCGCCTGGGCCGCGCGGTCGCGCGCCACCCGCTCGCCTGGTATGGCGGCGGCATCGTCGGCGCGAGCCTGTTGCTGCCCGTCCTGCTGCTGTGGTGGGCCGGAGCCGGCGACTCCGTCGCGTGGCTGCGGGTGCGGCCCGGCACCTGGCTGGTCGCGGCGGGGCTGGTGCTGCTGCTGGCGGCCAGCCAGCTCGCCGTGAGCCTGGTGAACTGGCTGGTGGGCCTGCTGGTGCGGCCCAAGGCGCTGGCGCGCATGGATTTCTCGCGCGGGATCCCGGCGTCGGACCGCACCCTGGTGGTGGTGCCCACGATGCTGGGCAGCGAAGAGGGCATCGCCGCGCTCGTCGAAGCGCTGGAAGTGCGCTACCTCGCGAACCGCGACCCGCAACTGCGCTTCGCCCTGCTGACGGACTTCCAGGATGCGCGCACCGAACACGAGGCGCGCGACGGCGACCTGCTGCGCGCGGCGAGGTCCGGCATCGAGGCGCTGAACGACAAATATCCCGACGCCGGCTGCTTCTTCCTGTTCCACCGGCCGCGCCAATGGAACCCGGGCGAGGGCGTCTGGATGGGCTACGAGCGCAAGCGCGGCAAGCTCGCCGACGTCAATGCGCTGCTGCGCGAGGGCGACACGGGGCGCTTTGCCGCCGTGGTCGGCGAGCTCGCTCTGCTGGAGGACGTGCGCTACGTCATCACGCTCGACACCGACACCCAGCTGCCGCGCGACGCCGGCTGGAAGTTCGTCGCGACCATGGCGCACCCGCTGAACCGTCCGCGCTTCGGCGGGCCACCGGACGCGCCCCGCGTGGTGGAGGGCTACGGCATCCTGCAGCCGCGCGTGGGCGTCAGCCTGACCGCCGCCAACCGCTCCCTGTACGGGCGGCTGTTCGGCGGCGATCCCGGCGTCGACCCGTACACACGCGCGGTGAGCGACGTCTACCAGGACCTGTTCGGCGAGGGCTCGTTCATCGGCAAGGGCATCTACGACGTCCAGGCGTTCGAGCACGTGCTGGGCGGACGGCTGCCGGAGAACCTGGTCCTGAGCCACGACCTGCTGGAAGGCTGCTATGCGCGCAGCGGCCTGCTGAGCGATGTCGAACTGGTGGAGGATTCGCCCTCGCGCCACGACGCGGACGTGCGTCGGCGCCACCGCTGGATGCGCGGCGACTGGCAGATCGCCGGCTGGCTGCTGCCCCGCCTGCGCCTGCCGGTGGCCGACCCCGGCGACCCGGCGAGCCCGCGCATGGTCGCCGTGCCCAACCCGCTGTCGGCGCTGTCACGCTGCAAGATCCTGGACAACCTGCGGCGCAGCCTGGCCCCGGCCGCGCTCACCGCGCTGTTCGTGCTGGGCTGGACCGTCGTGCAGCCCGCCTGGCTGTGGACGCTGGCGGCGCTGGCCGTCTTCTTCCTGCCCGGGCTGCTGGACCTGGCCACCGACCTGGTGCGCAAGCCGGCGGACCTGCCGTGGTCGCAACACCTGGCGGCGCTGGCGCCCGCGACACTGCGCCGGACCGCGCAAGCGCTGCTCTCGCTGGCCTGCCTGCCCTACGAAGCCTGGGTCAGCCTCGACGCGATCCTGCGCACGGTCTGGCGGCTGCGGCTGTCGGGCCGCCGGCTGCTGGAGTGGCAGCCCTCGATCGAGGCGGAAGGCCGGCGCGCCGCATCGGCGGTGGGCGACCTGTTCGCGGGCTTGCGGCGCATGTGGATCGCGCCCGCCTTCGCGTTCACCGTGGCCATCGCCCTGGCGGCGTGGCATGCCGACGCACTGCCTGCCGCCTTCGCCGTGCTGGCGCTGTGGTTCGCCTCGCCCGCCATCGTCTGGTGGATCAGCCAGCCGCTGCCCCGGGCGCGCAGCGCGCTCAACGCCGCGCAGTCCGCCGAACTGCGCCAGCTGGCCCGCCGCACCTGGGCCTTCTTCGAAACCTTCGTCACCGCCGACGACCACTTCCTGCCGCCCGACAACATGCAGGAGGTGCCGGAGCAGCGCGTCGCGCACCGCACCTCGCCCACCAACATCGGCCTGTCGCTGCTGGCCAACCTGGCGGCGCGGGACTTCGGCTACCTCACCGAGCTCCAGCTGGTCGAACGCACCGCGGCCACCTTCGACACGATGGACCAGCTGGAGCGCTTCCACGGGCACTTCTACAACTGGTACGACACCCGTTCGCTGCAGCCGCTGCGCCCGGCCTACGTCTCCAGCGTGGACAGCGGCAACCTGGCCGGCCACCTGCTCACCCTGCGCGCCGGCCTGTTGCTGCTGGCCGAGGGCACGCCGCAGTGGCTGCGCCTGTTCGAGGGCTTGCGCGACACGCTGGGGGTGGCCCGCCAGCAGCTCACCGGCGGCGACCGGCCGGTGGCCTCCATGCTCCGCTTCGACACCCTGCTGGACACGCACACGGCGCTGGTGCAGGGGACGCCCGACCCGCACGCCTTCGACGAGCTGCGCCGCTGCGCCGTCGCCATCCTCGCCGAGTTCGGCCTGCGTCCGGCCGCGGAGCACGCCGAGGCCGATCGCTGGGTGCGCGCGCTCGTGGCGCAGTGCGCCGCGGCGGACGACGCGCTGCGGCAGCTCGAGCCGCAGGCGGCGCGCGCGCACGGCGTCGCCCTGGACCCGTCGGCGCTGCTCGCGCACCGCGAGGCGCTGCAGGCGCTGGCCGAGCGCGCCGGTGCGCTGGCCGAGATGGACGCCGCCTTCCTGTACGACCCAAGCTGCCACCTGCTGACCATCGGCTACAACGTGGACGACCGGCGCCGCGACAGCGGCTACTACGACCTGCTGGGCTCCGAGGTGCGGCTGGCGGTGTTCGTCGGGATCGCGCAATCGCAGCTGCCGCAACAGAGCTGGTTCTCGCTCGGACGCCAGTCCGCCTCCCTGGGCGGGCGCGCGGTGCTGCTGTCCTGGAGCGGCTCGATGTTCGAGTACCTGATGCCCATGCTGGTGATGCCGACCTACGAGAACACGCTTCTCGACCAGGCGGTGCGCGGCGCGGTGCAACGCCAGATCGACTACGGCCGGCAGCGCGGCGTGCCCTGGGGCCTGTCGGAGTCGGGCTACAACCTCACCGACGCGCACCTCAACTACCAGTACCGCGCCTTCGGTGCGCCGGGGCTGGGGCTGCAGCGGGGACTCGCGGAGGACCTGGTGGTGGCGCCGTATGCGACGGTGCTGGCCCTCATGGTGGATCCCGCCGCGGCGGTGCTCAACCTGCACCGGCTGGCCGGCGAGGGTGCGGCCGGCACCTACGGCTTCTACGAAGCGATCGACTACACGCCCTCGCGCCTGCGGCGCGGCGAGACGCGCGCCATCGTGCGCTCCTACATGGCGCACCACCAGGGCATGAGCCTGCTGGCGCTGGCGCAGGTGCTGCTCGACGGGCCGATGCAGCGGCGCTTCGAGTCCGAGCCGCGGCTGCGCGCCACGCTGCTGCTGCTGCAGGAGCGCATTCCCCGCGGCATCGAATTCCACCAGGAGTCCGCGGAACCGGCCGAGGACCGCGGCAACGTGGCCGGCGCCGAGACGCCCCTGCGCCTGATCACCACGCCCGACACGCCGGTGCCCGAGGTGCAGCTGCTGTCCAACGGTCGCTACCACGTGATGCTCACCAACGCGGGCAGCGGCTACAGCCGCTGGAAGGACCTGGCGGTCTCCCGCTGGCACGAGGACGGCACCGCCGACCCGTGGGGCACCTTCTGCTACCTGCGCGACGTGGAGACCGGCACCTTCTGGTCCGCCACGCACCAGCCCACGCGCTGGCGACCGGACCAGGACGAGACCATCTTCACCGAGGGCCGGGCCGAGTTCCGCCGGCGCGACCAGGGCATCGAGGCGTACACCGAGATCGTGGTCTCGCCCGAGGACGACATCGAGCTGCGCCGCCTGCGGCTGACCAACACGGGCCGGACGAGGCGAACCATCGAGGTGACCAGCTACACGGAGCCGGTGCTCGCGACCGCCGCGTCCGACGCGCAGCATCCGGCCTTCAGCAAGCTGTTCCTGCAGACCGAGATCGTCACCGAGCCGGCGGCGCTGCTGTGCACGCGCCGGCCGCGCTCGGCCGACGACCCGGTGCCTTCGATGTTCCACCTGGTCGCGGTGCATGGCGCCGACGCCGGCCCCGCCTCGCACGAGAGCGACCGCGCGCGCTTCATCGGCCGCGGCCGCAGCCTGCAGGCGCCGGCGGCGCTGTGCGACGCGACGCCGCTGTCCGGCAGCAGCGGCGCGGTGCTCGACCCGATCCTGGCGACCCGGCGGGTCGTCACGCTGGAGCCCGAGCAGACGGCGGTGATCGACCTGGTCTGGGGCGCCGCCGACAGCCGCGAGGCCTGCCTCGCGCTGGTGCGCAAGTACATGGACCGCCGGCTCGCCGACCGGGTGTTCGAACTGGCCTGGACCCACAGCCAGGTGAGCCTGCGCCAGCTCAATGCGAGCGAGGCCGACGCGCAGCTCTATGCCCGGCTGGCCAACAGCGTGGTCCATTCCGACGTCGCGCTGCGGGCGCAGGCCAGCGTGCTGGTGCGCAACCGGCGGGCCCAGTCGGGCCTGTGGGGCTATGCGATCTCCGGCGACCTGCCGATCGTGCTGCTGCAGGTCGGCGAGGCCGCCAACATCGCGCTGGTGCACCAGCTGGTGCAGGCGCACGCGTGGTGGCGACTGAAGGGCCTGCAGGTGGACCTGGTGATCTGGAACGAGGAACGCGACGTGTACCGCCAGCGCCTGCAGGACCACATCCTGGGGCTGATCGCCGGCAGCATCGAGTCGCACGAGGTCGACCGGCCCGGCGGCATCTTCGTGCGCCAGGCCGAGCAGATCGCGCTGGAAGACCGCGTGCTGCTGCAGTCGGTGGCGCGCGTCGTGCTGAGCGACCGGCTGGGCTCGCTGGCCGACCAGGTCGGCCGCAAGCGCGTGCCCGAGCGCCGGGTCGCGC
>NZ_JBFUKP010000021.1:0-172368 GCF_056400765.1 Ramlibacter sp. P4_H7 | reverse complement strand
CCGGCTCCCGCGCCCGCCCCGGCGCCGGCTCCCCAGCCGCCCGCCGCAACCAAGGTGACCTACGCTGCCGACGCGTTCTTCGACTTCGACAAGGCCGTTCTGAAGCCCGAAGGCAAGGCGAAGCTGGATGACCTGGTCGGCAAGATCCAGGGCATCAACCTGGAAGTGATCATCGCCGTGGGTCACACCGACTCCGTCGGCAACGATTCCTACAACCAGAAGCTGTCGGTCCGCCGCGCTGAAGCCGTCAAGGGCTACCTGGTGTCCAAGGGCATCGAGAAGAACCGCGTGTACACCGAAGGCAAGGGCGAGAAGCAGCCTGTCGCCGACAACAAGACCGCCGAAGGCCGCGCGAAGAACCGCCGCGTGGAAATCGAAGTGGTCGGTACCCGCGCCAACAAGTAACACCTGCGCGAACAGGTGCACGAAGGGCCCGCTGTGCGGGCCCTTTTTTTCGTTTGCTCACGAGCTACAGCCGTCACAATCTGCCCCAGCCATGAACGAAACCCTGAATGCCGATCCCGCGGAACTGGCCAAGTTCTCCGAACAGGCACACCGCTGGTGGGACCCCGCCAGCGAGTTCGGACCGCTGCACGCGATCAATCCGCTGCGCCTGAACTGGATCGACGGCCTGGCGGGCCTGTCCGGTAAGCAGGTGCTGGACATCGGCTGCGGCGGTGGGATCCTTGCCGACAGCATGGCGCGCCGCGGCGCGCAAGTTCTGGGCATCGACTTGGCGACCAAACCCTTGAAGGTCGCGCAACTGCATGCGCTGGAAGCGGGCACGCCCAATGTCGAATACCGCGAGGTGAGTGCCGAGGCGTTGGCGGACGAGCAGCCGGGCAGCTTCGACGTCGTCACGTGCATGGAGATGCTGGAACATGTTCCCCAGCCCGAGTCGGTGGTGCGCGCCTGCGCCACGCTGGTCAAGCCCGGGGGGTGGGTCTTCTTTTCCACGATCAACCGCAACCCCAAGAGCTTCCTCCTAGCGGTCGTCGGCGCGGAATATGTGCTGAACCTGCTTCCTCGTGGCACCCACGAGTACCTGAAGTTCATCAAGCCCAGCGAATTGGCGGGATGGTGCCGCGGTTCGCACCTGAGCCTGCTGCAAACGCAGGGCATGGAATACAACCCGCTCACGCGCCGCTACTGGCTGTCCGGCGACACGAGCGTCAATTACCTGGCAGCAACCCGCAGGATGTGATGTTTGCGCAAGACGTGAAAGCCGTCCTGTTCGACCTGGACGGCACCCTGATCGACAGCGCGCCCGACCTCGGGGCAGCGGCGGACAAGATGCGCGTGGAACGCGGATTGCCGTCGTTGCCGCTGGAGAATTACCGGCCGATGGCCGGCGCCGGCGCCCGCGGCATGCTGGGCGTGGCTTTCGGCATCACGCCAGAGCACCCGGAGTTCGCCGCGTTGCGGGAAGAGTTCTTCCGCAATTACGAGAGTTGCATGACCCAGCGGACCTACGTCTTCGAAGGCGTGGCCCAGCTGATCGACTCCCTCGTCGAGCGCGGCGTCCCGTGGGGCGTGGTCACGAACAAGTCCATGCGCTTCACCGGCCCTTTGACCAAGCAGATGGCGCTGTTCGCGTCGGCCCGTGCGGTGGTCGGTGGCGATACGACCCCGCATCCCAAGCCGCACCCGGCGCCCCTCCTGGAGGCGGCGCGACAGGTGGGCGTGCGACCGATCGAATGCGTCTACGTGGGCGACGATCTGCGCGACGTGCAAGCGGGCCGGGCGGCCGGAATGGCGACCGTCGCGGCTACCTATGGGTACCTGGGCAGTACCGACGTCAAGGAGTGGGGCGCGGATTCGCACATCGCGACACCGCTGGCGCTGCTGCCGCTCCTGCGATTCCGTCAGACTGCCTAGGTCTCTCTGTAGCCCTTCGGATTGGCGCTCTGCCAGCGCCAGGCATCCGTGCACATCTCGGCGAGGCTGTGGCGTGCCTCCCAGCCCAGCAGCTTGCGTGCGAGTCCAGGATCGGCGTAGCACTGCGCCACGTCGCCCGCGCGACGGTCGACCAGCTTGTAAGCCACGGTGCGCCCGCTGGCCTGTTCGAAGGCGCGGACGACCTCCAGCACGCTGTGGCCGCGGCCGGTGCCCAGGTTCACCGTGAAGCTCTGCGGCCGCTCCAGCAAGGTCTTGAGCGCTGCGACGTGCCCCTCAGCGAGGTCCTGCACGTGGATGTAGTCACGCACGCCGGTGCCATCGGGTGTCTGGTAGTCGCTTCCGAACACGTTCAGGAAGGGACGCATCCCCACGGCGACCTGCGTGACGAACGGCATCAGGTTGTTGGGGATGCCGGCGGGGTCCTCGCCGATCAGGCCGCTGGGATGGGCGCCCACCGGGTTGAAGTAACGCAGCACGCCGATGCGCCAGTCGGGTTGCGCCCGCAGCACCGCCTGCAGCATGTCCTCGATCACCAGCTTGGAGTGCCCGTACGGGTTCGTATGGCTGAGGGGGAAGTCCTCCGTGATGGGGACCGTTGCCGGATCGCCGTAGACGGTGGCACTGCTCGAGAACACGAGCGTGGGGTTGCCGATCCCCTTCGGGACCAGGTACTCCGCCTCCATGGCCCGCAGCAGGCTGATCGCGCCGCCGATGTTGTTGTGAAAGTATTTCAGCGGCTGGGCAACGCTTTCCCCGACGGCCTTGTCACCGGCGAAATGGATGACGCCCACCGGGCGAATCCGCTGCAGCACGGCCGCGAGGAACGGCGTGTCCAGCACATCGCCCCGCTCCAGGCTGGGCTTGCGGCCCGTGATCCGCTCCAGCCGCTCCAGCACGACGGGATGGCTGTTCGCGAAGTTGTCCAGGATGACGGGCTCGAAGCCAGCCTCGTGCAAGGCAACGAAGGTGTGGCTGCCGATATAGCCGGCGCCGCCGGTGAGCAGGACGTGGCCAAAACGCGGGGGCTGGGACATGGCGCACGACTATATCTGCGGGAAAAGGGGCTTGTACGCGCACCGGGGTTGAAATTCCGCAGCAGGCCTTAAGATACGTGTTCTTGGGGCTGCACTGGTTTCGACGTGGGTTCGGACACGCAGCAGGGCATGTCGAGGGTCAGATCACCTCGTAAATCCAGCTGAAACAAACTAACTGCGAACGACGAACGTTTCGCCCTCGCCGCTTAATTGCGTGTGAGCCTTGCAACGGTTGGCCGATGGGCCGGGCAAAGGGCGCAAGCCTCTAGCTGCAAGGTAATCTACATTGGCTGGCTCCGGATCGGGTACCTTGGCCCGGGGCGAGAAAATAGGGTGCTGGCTGGCTGGATAGCGTGCGACTGCGCGATCCGGCTGGTGAGAACCAAAACAGATCGCTAAACATGTAGAACTGTTCGTTGAAGGCTTGCGGACGCGGGTTCAATTCCCGCCAGCTCCACCACCATCTCTCAGTGCGAGGCGGGCTCGACGGCGTCCCTCGCGCTCGGGCGCAGTCCGGCGTGGTAGCCTCGCCCGCCCATGGAACTGCAGGACATCCTCTATAGCCAGGGCTTCGGCCCCCGCCGCGTTTGCCTGGGCCTGGTCCAGAACGGCCTGGTGAGCGTGGAGGGCCAGCCTTGCGACGATCCCTATGCGGCATTCGAGCCGAAGGGACTGAGCTTCACCGTCGAGGGTCGGGCCTGGACTTACCACCCGAAGGCCTACCTGATGCTGCACAAGCCGGCCGGCTACGAATGCTCCCAGAAGCCGTCCGCCTGGCCCAGCATCTACACGCTGCTGCCGGCACCCTTGCGTCAGCGCCCGAGCAAGGGGGCCAACCCCGGCGTGCAGGCCATCGGCCGGTTGGACCAGGACACCACGGGCCTGCTGCTCCTCAGCGACGACGGCGCCTTCATCCACAAGATGAGCTCGCCCAAGCGTCACGTGCCGAAGGTGTACGAGGTGGGCACGGCCGACCCGGTGGATGGTCGCCAGGTCGACCGGCTGCTGCAAGGCGTGGTGCTGGACGACGATCCCAAGCCGGTGCGCGCCGCCGCCTGCGAAGCGACCGAGAGCCACGCGCTGCGCCTCACGCTCACCGAAGGCAAGTACCACCAGGTCAAGCGCATGCTCGCCGCCGTGGGCAACCGCGTGGTGAGCCTGCACCGCTCGCGCATCGGCGCACTGGAACTTCCGCACGATCTCGCCGCCGGCCAATGGCGCTGGCTGACGCCCGAAACCCTCGCCGCGGCCGCCGATCGCGGACAATAGGCGGTCCGGCGTCCTCCGCCGGACGTCCCGGCGCGTTGAAGTGCCAGTCCTCCTGAGTCAGCCCCTCGTGAATCTTCCTTTTCCGTGCCGCGCTTTCGTCGCGGCCTCGCTTCTCCTGTTGGCCGGCATCCTGCCCGCCCAGGCCACGCCGCTGTTCGTGCTCAATTCGCTCGATGCCGACATCAGCGTGATCGATCCCGTCACCTGGCGCGAGATCAAGCGCATCCCCACCGGCAAGGAGCCGCACCACCTGTACATGTCGCCGGACGAGAAGTCGATCCTGGTGGCCAACGCCCTCGCGGATTCGCTCACCTTCATCGACCCGCGCACGGCGGAGATCCAGAAGACCGTGCGCGGCGTGATGGACCCGTATCACCTGCGCTTTTCGCCCGACATGAAGTGGCTGCTGACCAATGGCAACCGCCTCAACCACGTCGACATCTACCGCTGGGACGGCACGGACCTGACCCTTGCCAAGCGCATCCCGACCGGCAAGACGCCCAGCCACCTCTGGATCGACAGCAAGAGCACGGTTGCCTACTCGACGATGCAAGACAGCGACGAACTGGTCGCGATCGACCTGGTCAAGCAGGAGATCAAGTGGCGCATCAAGACCGGTCCCATGCCGGCCGACATCTTCGCCACATCGGACGACAAGACGCTGCTGGTGGGCCTCACGGGCAGCGATTCGGTCGAGGTGTTCGACGTCAGTGGTCCGCAGCCGAAGTCGGTTCGCCGCATCAAGACCGGCGCGGGAGCGCACGCCTTTCGCGGGGCCGGGGACAAGCGCCATGTGTACCTGAGCAACCGGGTGGCCAACACCATCAGCAAGATCGATCTCACCACGTTGACCGTGGTCGACACCTACCCGGCCCCTGGCGGGCCGGACTGCATGGAGGTCCTTGCCGGAGGCCGCTACCTGCTGACCACGTCCCGCTGGGCCAAGCGCCTGACCATCATCGACACGCAGACGCGCGAGGTGGTCCGCCAGGTGAAGGTCGGCAAGTCGCCCCACGGTGTCTGGACGGTCGATCACGCCCCGAGGCAGTGATGCGCCGGCGCGGGATGCTGCCGGTCCTGGCCCTGGTCCTGGCAGCTTCCGCAGCCATGGCACAGCCGGCCTGCCAGAAGCCGGTCTACCTGACCCTGGACACGGGGCACATGGGCGTGGCCAAGCTCATCGCGGACGTCCTGAACCGCCAGAACGTCAAGGTCACCTTTTTCGCTGCCAACGAGAAGACGATGGAAGGGGACGGCAGCCTGGGCAGCTTCTGGGCGCCCTGGTGGAAGGCACGCGCCGCCGAAGGCCACGAGTTCGCTTCCCACACGTTTGACCACGTCTACTGGCGCTCGGACCTGCCGGACGGGCGCTTCCGCGTTCGGCCGTCGGCCGGTCCGGCGGAGGGGCGGGACGCCGTCTGGACGGCGGCCGAGTATTGCGCGGAGATCGACCGATCCGCCCGTCGCTTGCAGGAGATCACGGGCAGGAAGCCGCTGCCGCTGTTCCGAGCTCCCGGCGGCAAGACCTCACCCGGGCTGCTGGCCGCGACGCGGGCTTGTGGCTACCAGCACGTCGGGTGGGCGCCCGCAGGCTTCCTGGGTGACGAGCTTCCCAGCGAACGGGCGAGCAACCAGCAGTTGCTGGACCAGGCGCTGCGGACCATCCGGCCCGGGGACATCCTGGTGGCTCATCTGGGCATCTGGTCCCGCAAGGACCCGTGGGCGCCGGCCGTGCTGGAGCCGCTGATCACCGGATTGAAGGAAAAAGGCTTTTGTTTTGCGACTTTGCGGGATCACCCGTCCTACCGGGAATAGGTCACGCGCGTTAAGTAGCCATGCACTGGATTCAGGACTTGTTTGAGTGGGCCCAGCAAGGGCTGTTCGAGGCGGCGGTCCAGCCGATCATGTACTCCTTCGGCATGGGCCAGTACCTGGAGGACGGGTATACGGCCACCGGATGGCTGCTGGTCGGCCTCATCCAGATCGCCGTGATGCTGGCCATCATCGGCCCCTTGCAGCGCTGGCGCCCGGTCGAGCCGATGGCGGACCCCGCCAGCGTCCGGACCGACGTCATCTACACGCTGCTGCACAGGCTGGGCCTGTTCCGGGTGGCGCTGTTCTTCAGTGTCGAGCCGCTGTTCGACGATGCCTTCGGCTGGCTGCGGGTGCAGGGCCTGGGCACGGTGCACATCGACCAGTTCATGGCCGGCGTGACGGACCACCCTTTCATCAGCTTCGTGCTGTACCTGGTGGTCTTCGACTTCGTGGATTACTGGATCCATCGCGGCCAGCATGGCCTGAACTGGTGGTGGAACCTGCACTCGCTGCACCATTCCCAGCGGCAGATGACCATGTGGAGCGACAACCGCAACCACCTGCTCGATGACCTGGTGCGCGACAGCATGCTGGTCATCCTGGGTCAGTTGATCGGCGTCGGCCCGGGGCAGTTCGTCGCCATCGTTGCGGTGACGCAGCTCAGTGAAAGCCTGCAGCACGCCAACCTGCGCCTGCACTTTGGCAGCATCGGGGAACGCCTGTGGGTGAGTCCGCGTTTCCACCGCCTGCACCACAGCATCGGCCTGGGGCACGAGCGCAAGTGCGATGGCGAAGTGATGACGGAAGGCCGCAGCCCGGCCTTGGGCGGGCACAACTTCGGGGTGCTCCTCCCCTGGTGGGACGTGCTGTTCGGCACTTCGAACTTCGAAATCCGGTACGACCCCACGGGCGTGCGTGACCAGGTCGAGAGCGGACGCGATTACGGCCGCGGCTTCTGGGCGCAGCAGTGGTTGGGGCTGCTGCGGCTGGTCGGAAAAGCCTGAGCGCCGGTTCGCGTGCCGGGCTGGCCCGGAATTCAAGCAACGGCGGCTTCAGCCGTAGGCGCGGCGGTCGGCAAGGAACGGCAGACCCAGCAGGCCGGGTCGACTAGCATTCGCTCCAATGTCCCTGTTCCTCGACTCCTTCTGGCGCGCCGTAGCCTACTGCCTGCACCCCAGGGTGATCGCGATCTCGCTGCTGCCCCTGGTCGGCATGGTGGTGCTTGCGCTGGGCCTGGGTTACTTCTTCTGGGACAGCGCCGTGAATTCGGTGTTCGTGTGGCTGGAATCCACCGCCTGGCTGGAGAGCCTGACGCGCTGGCTGGGCGACATGGGTCTGAGCGGGCTGAAGAACGCACTGGCTCCGCTGCTCGTGATCTTCGCCGTCACGCCGCTGGTGGTCGTGGCCGTGCTGTTCTTCGTGGCCCTGATGATGACGCCCGCGGTGGTGAACCTGGTGAGCCGCCGCCGCTTCCCCGCGCTGGAACGCAGGCACGGAGCGTCGATGCTGCGTGGGGCGTTCTGGTCGCTGGGTTCCATGGTGCTGGCGCTCCTGGCGCTGGTCATTTCGCTGCCCTTGTGGCTGATCCCGCCCCTGATCCTGGTGCTGCCGCCCTTGATCTGGGGCTGGCTCACCTACCGGGTGATGACCTTCGATTCCCTCGCAGACCACGCGACCAGTGAAGAGCGCCGGCAGGTGTTCCGGACGCACCGCACCTGGCTGCTGCTGATGGGAATCGGCACCGGCTACCTCGGTGCCGCGCCCAGCATCGTCTGGGCTTCCGGGTGGTTCTTCGCGGCGGCGTTCCCGGTGCTGATCCCCGTCGCGATCTGGATCTACACGCTGGTCTTCGTGTTCTCGTCACTCTGGTTCGCCCACTACTGCCTGGCCGCCCTGGCGCAACTGCGTGCCCTTGCGCCCGCGAACCAGCCACCCGCACCGGCTCCGCAGCCGGCGCTTCAGGTCCTGCCGTAGGTGTCTTCCAGCCGGACGATGTCGTCCTCGCCGAGGTAGGCGCCGGACTGGATCTCGATCATTTCCAGTTCCATCTTTCCGGGGTTGTGCAGTCGATGCACCTCGCCGATCGGGATGTAGGTGGACTCGTTCTCGCTGAGCAGGAAGGTTTCGGTGCCGCGCTGGACCTGCGCCGTCCCCCGCACGACCACCCAGTGCTCGGCGCGATGGTGGTGCTTCTGCAGGCTGAGGGATGCGCCCGGCTTGACGCCGATGCGCTTCACCTGGAAACGCTCGCCGGCGTCGACGCTGTCGTACCAGCCCCAGGGGCGCACCACCTTGCGGTGCATCACGGCTTGCGTGGCTTCGCTTTTCTCCAGCCGGGCCACGACGTCCTTGACCTGCTCGGCGCAGTTGCGCTGGGCCACCAGCACCGCATCCGGCGTGTCGATGATCAGCAGGTCCTGCGTGCCGAGCGCCACCACCGGACGGTGCGGCGCGTGGATGAACGTGTTGTGCGCGTTGTGCACCCATCCCTGGCCCGCGATCCGGTTCTCCTGAGCGTCGGCGGGGGTGAGGTCGGCCACTGCGTTCCAGCTGCCGACGTCGCTCCACTGGCCTCGAAACGGCAGCACGACCACGTCCGCATGCTTTTCCATCACCGCGTAATCGATGCTCTGCGACCGGCAGCCTTCGAAGGCGGCGCGCTCGGGGCGCACGAAGGTCACGTCGGAAGCGGCGGTTCCCGGCTGCTCGGATTGGGCGTTCGCCAGCGCTGCCCTGCACGACTGCAGGATGTCGGGCGCATGCTGCTCGAGCGCCTCCAGGAAGAACCGCGCCTGCGCCAGGAAGATGCCTGCGTTCCAGAGAACGTCGCCCTGCAGCAGCAACTGCTCGGCGCGGGCCGGGTCCGGCTTCTCGATGAATTGCGCCACCTGCATGCTGCCGTCGGGCCGAGGCGCGCCCTGGCGGATGTAGCCGTAGGCGGTGCTCGGGAAACTGGGCACGATGCCGAAGGTGACGACCATCCCCGTGCCGGCGGCCGTGAGGCCTTCCTTCATGGTGCGGACGAAGGCGGCCGCATCGGGAATGTGGTGATCGGCGGGGCAGAACAGGAGGAACTCCTCCGGATCGACGGACAGCGCCGCCAACGCCATGGCGGCCGCCGTGTTCCTCGCGACCGGCTCCAGGATGACGGTGCCGCGCAGCTTCGCCTGTCGCAGCGTGTCGGCCACCATGAAGCGATGTTCCTCGGCGGCGACGGTCATGACGCGCGCGCCGAGCCCGGCCACGCGCTCCATCGTGAGTTGCAGCAGGCTCTTGTTGCCGATCAGGGGGACGAACTGCTTGGGAAAGCTCTTGCGGCTGAGCGGCCAGAGGCGCGTGCCCGAGCCGCCGCACAGAATCACCGGGGTAATGGATGCCATGCTTCGATCGTATCGCGTCACGGGTGATCCCCTGCGCCACGCCGCCTGGGGACCGGTAGGATTACCGCATGACGTCCACTCCCCGCCCCGACCTCGGGCTGATCATCGTCGGCGACGAGATCCTATCCGGCAAGCGTGCCGACAAGCACCTGCCCAAGCTCATCGAACTGCTCAATGCGCGCGGCCTGCAGCTTGGATGGGCCGAGTACGTGGGGGACCAGCCCGCACGCATCACCGAGACCCTCAAGCGCGCCTTCGCCTCGGGCGACATCGTCTTTTCCTGCGGCGGGATCGGCGCCACCCCCGACGACCACACGCGGCAGTGCGCGGCCAAGGCGCTGGGCGTGCCGTTGGAACTGCATCCGCAGGCCGAGGCGCTGATCCGCGAACGCATGCAGGACGTGGCCAGGGAGCAGGGCGTGCCCTACGAGCCCGACCGGCCGGACAACATCCACCGGCTGAACATGGGCGTGTTTCCCAAGGGCGCCAGCCTGATCGCCAATCCCTACAACAAGATCCCGGGCTTCACGGTGAAAACGGTCCACTTCGTGCCCGGCTTTCCGGTCATGGCCTGGCCCATGATGGAAAGCGTGCTGGACACCCACTACCGCCACCTGTTCCAGCAAGGCGCCTATGTCGAGAGGTCGGTCATCGTCTTCGGTTCCATGGAAGCCACGCTCACGCCGCTGATGGAGCAGGTCGAGCGGGAGCACCCCGGAGTGAAGGTGTTCAGCCTGCCGAGCGTCGACCACCCCACGTATGGGCGCCACATCGACCTGGGCGTCAAGGGCACGCCGTCCGAGGTCGGTCCGGCCTACCAGTCCCTGCTGGACGGACTGCACGTCCTGAAGGTCCGATTGGGCCCCGAGTTGGTGCGAAGCTGAGTCGCATTAAACTGGTGCGTAGGCCGAAATGCACCTGTTGGGTGCATGGCCCAGTTGCTTTCGCAAGGCTACCGTAGGGAAAAGTGCGCAGGATCGCGGACAATCGCCGGGCTGCACGCGGTGCCGCATGCACCAGCTTTGGCACAGAACCTGCATCCCCGCCAGCCGCACATTCATCAACAACCAACCATCCCCCAGGAGAAACCTGATGGCAGCCAAGACCGTCGCAGACGTCATGAAGATGGTGAAGGACAACGAAGTCAAGTTCGTCGACTTCCGCTTCACCGACACCCGCGGCAAGGAGCAGCACGTGACCGTGCCCGTCTCCCATTTCGACGAAGACAAGTTCAGCGCCGGCCATGCCTTCGACGGCTCCTCGATCGCCGGCTGGAAGGGCATCGAAGCCTCCGACATGCTGCTGATGCCGGATCCGGGCACGGCCAACGTGGACCCGTTCTTCGAAGAGACGACCCTGATCCTCACCTGCGACGTGCTGGAGCCGGGCGATGGCAAGGCCTACGACCGTGATCCCCGTTCCATCGCCAAGCGCGCCGAGGCCTACCTCAAGGCCTCCGGCCTGGGCGACACCGCGTTCTTCGGTCCCGAGCCCGAGTTCTTCATCTTCGACGACGTCCGCTGGGCCTCCGGCCCGAGCGGTTCCTTCGTCGAGATCGACGAATACGAAGCCCCGTGGAACACCGGCAAGAAGCTGGAAGGCGGCAACAAGGGCCACCGGCCCACGCTCAAGGGCGGCTACTTCCCCGTTCCCCCGGTCGACAGCACGCAGGACATGCGCGCCGAGATGTCCCTGATCCTGGAATCCCTGGGCATCCCGGTCGAGGTGTTCCACCACGAAGTGGCGGGCGCTGGCCAGAACGAGATCGGCACCCGGTTCAGCACGCTGGTCGAGCGCGCCGACTGGACCATCTTGATGAAGTACGTGATCCAGAACGTCGCCAATGCCTACGGCAAGACCGCGACCTTCATGCCCAAGCCCATTGTGGGCGACAACGGCTCCGGCATGCACGTGCACCAGTCCGTGTGGAAGGGCGGCAAGAACCTGTTCGCCGGCGAAGGCTATGCCGGCCTGAGCGAGTTCGCGCTGTACTACATCGGCGGCATCATCAAGCACGCCCGCGCCCTGAACGCCATCACGAACCCCGGCACCAACAGCTACAAGCGCCTGGTGCCCGGCTTCGAGGCCCCGGTCAAGCTGGCGTACTCCGCCCGCAACCGCTCCGCGTCCATCCGCATCCCGTACGTGGCGAACCCGAAGGGCCGCCGCATCGAAGTGCGCTTCCCGGACCCCACCTGCAACCCCTACCTGGGTTTCGCCGCCATGCTGATGGCGGGCCTGGACGGCATCGAGAACAAGATCCACCCGGGCGAGGCCGCCACCAAGGACCTGTACCACCTGCCGCCGGAAGAGGACGCGAAGATCCCGACCGTGTGCCACAGCCTGGACCAGGCGCTGGAGTACCTGGACAACGATCGTGCGTTCCTGACCAAGGGCGGCGTGTTCACCGACACCATGATCGACGCCTACATCGAGCTCAAGATGTCCGAAGTCACGCGCTTCCGCATGACGACGCACCCGATCGAGTTCGACATGTACTACTCGCTGTGATCGATTGAAGGGACGAGGCGCCCGTTGGGGCCCTTGTTCCTGCGCGGCTGCACATTTCAGCCGCAGAGCTGCGAAGGGGCGACTTTTGTCGCCCTTTCCTTTTTAAATCAATACCTTAATTGGCAATCTGAAGAGTTTGGGTCATACTGAAAAGCCATCCCCTGCACCTCAGGTGTACGGAGAAGTCCATGAAGACCCGCCACGCACTGACTCTTTTCGCCCTGTTTGCCTCCGCCACCGTGGCGTCCGCCCAGACCCAGATCTGGCGCTGCGGCAACACCTACACCAACGACAAATCGGAAGCGCAGGCCAAGGGCTGCAAGCTGGTGGAGGGGGGCAATGTGACGGTGGTGCAGGGCACCCGGGTCAACAGCGGCGCCAAGACGGTCGCAACGGCGCCGCAGGGCGGCGCGAGCCCGCCACGCGTGGAGTCCGGCGAGCAGCGGGCACGCGACGCCGAGGCCCGGTCCATCCTCGAAGCCGAGCTGAAGAAGGCAGAAACGCGGCGCGCGGACCTGACCAGGGAATACAACAACGGCGAGCCCGAGAAGATGGGCCCCGAGCACAAGAACTACCAGAAGTACCTGGACCGCACGGCGGAGCTCAAGGCTGCCCTGGAGCGCGTCGACCTGGACATCGCGGGGCTCAAGCGTGAACTCGCCCGCACGTCCGCCAGTGGCGCGGCCAACTCGGCCGCAAAATGAGGGCTTGAGCAAGCCCGCCCCACCCTCCCAACGCTTCCAGTCGTTCGACCTGCTGGCCACGCTCGTGGCCGTCGTCCGCGGCAACGGCACCGTCCTCTTCGCCAACTCCGCCCTGGAGGATGCCGTCGGCTCTTCGCGGCGCACCATCGAAGGCGCGAGCTTCCTTCCCTTCTTCACCGAGCCGCACGTGCTGCGCACCGCCCTCGATGGCGCGCGCGTCAACGAGTACGCGGCGCTGCGTTACGACGCACGCCTCGTGCGGCAACAGGCGGACCCCATGCCCGTGCACGTGGTGCTGGCGCAGACGGAAGTGGCGGACGAATTCGTCGTCGAACTGCTCCCGCTCGAGGCGCAGACGAGGCAGGACCGCGAGGAGCGGCTGATCGACCAGGCGCAGGCCAACAAGGAGTTGATCCGCAATCTGGCGCACGAGATCAAGAATCCACTGGGCGGCATCCGGGGCGCTGCGCAACTGCTGGAGATGGAGATCGACCCCCAGCTCAAGGAGTACACGCGCGTCGTCATCCACGAGGCCGACCGGCTCCAGACGCTGGTGGACCGTCTGCTGGCGCCGCACCGCCGGCCGCACGTGGTGGGCGACGTCAACATCCACGAAGTGTGCGAACGCGTTCGCTCCCTGATCCTGGCCGAGTTTCCCAGGGGCCTGCGCGTGGTCCGCGACTACGACACCTCGATCCCCGAGTTCCGCGGGGACCGCGAGCAGCTGATCCAGGCCGTGTTGAACATCGCGCACAACGCCTGCCAGGCCCTCACGGACCGGATCGCGGCCGGCGACGCACAGCTCACGTTCAAGACACGGATCGGACGCCAGGTCACATTCGGTAAGCAGCGCTATCGACTGGCACTGGACTTGCATGTCATCGACAACGGGCCCGGAGTACCGGACTCGATCAAGGACCGCATCTTCTTTCCGCTCGTGTCGGGAAGGGAAGGCGGATCCGGCCTGGGGCTCACGCTGGCGCAAACCTTCGTGCAGCAGCACCATGGCCTGATCGAGTGCGACTCCGCGCCGGGGCGGACGGATTTCAAGATCCTCATCCCCTTGCCCTGACGAACAATGACTTTGCCTGAGGTGACCGGGAACAACATGAAGCCGATCTGGATCGTTGACGATGACCAATCCATCCGCTTCGTGCTCGAAAAAGCGCTGATGCGCGAAGACCTGCCCACGCGCAGCTTCACGAACGCGAAGGAAGTGCTGAGCGCGCTCGAGGCCGGCAACGACGACGACGGCCCGCAGATCCTGGTGAGCGACATCCGCATGCCAGGGGGGTCCGGCCTGGACCTGCTGACGCGTGTGAAGGAAAAGCACCCGGGGCTGCCGGTCATCATCATGACGGCCTTCTCGGATCTCGACAGCGCGGTGTCCGCCTTCCAGGGCGGCGCCTTCGAGTACCTGCCCAAGCCCTTCGACCTGCCCAAGGCGGTGGAGCTGATCCGCCGTGCGGTGGAAGAGAGCCAGCGCGAAGAGGTGGCCGAGCAGAGCATGGCCGCGGCTCCCGAGATGCTGGGCCAGGCGCCGGCGATGCAGGACGTGTTCCGCGCGATCGGCCGCCTGTCGCAGAGCAACGTGACCGTGATGATCACGGGCGAGTCCGGCTCCGGCAAGGAACTGGTGGCTCGCGCGCTGCACAAGCACTCGCCGCGCGCGAGCGGCCCCTTCGTCGCGATCAACACGGCGGCGATTCCCAAGGACCTGCTGGAGTCCGAACTGTTCGGCCACGAGCGCGGCGCCTTCACCGGCGCGCAGACGATGCGCCGCGGCCGCTTCGAACAGGCCGAGGGCGGCACGCTGTTCCTCGACGAGATCGGCGACATGCCCTTCGACCTGCAGACGCGCCTGCTGCGCGTGCTGTCGGACGGCCACTTCTACCGCGTGGGCGGCCACAACGCGGTCAAGGCCAACGTGCGCGTGATCGCGGCGACCCACCAGGACCTGGAGCAGCGCGTCAAGGAGGGCGTGTTCCGCGAGGACCTGTTCCACCGCCTGAACGTGATCCGCCTGCGGTTGCCGGCGCTGCGGGAGCGGCTCGAGGACATCCCCATGCTGGCGCGGCACTTCCTGCAGCAAAGCGCCAAGCAACTGGGCGTCGAGCCCAAGCGCATTTCGGATGCGGCGCTGGAAAGCCTGATGACCTTCGCGTTCCCCGGCAACGTGCGGCAACTGGAGAACATCTGCCACTGGCTCACGGTGATGGCGCCGGCGCAGGTGATCGAACCCAAGGACCTGCCACCGGAAGTGGGCGTGTCCGCACTGGAAGCCACGGCCGCGAAGGCGCAGCTCGCCCATTCCTCCGAAGCGACGGCAGGCTCGCCGCTGCCCGCGGCCTTCACGTCCGACGCGACGGCGCCGGGCCATGGGCCGCAGCCGGCAGGGGGCGCGCCGGTGGCGCACAACGGCGGAAGCTGGGAGAGCGCACTGGAAGCCGAGGCGCTGCAACTGCTCCTGAGCGGCCACCACGACGTCTGGGACCAACTCACGCGCCGCTTCGAATCGCGCCTGATCCTCACTGCCCTGGCCAACACGCGCGGTCGCCGCATCGAAGCCGCCCAGAAGCTGGGCATCGGGCGCAACACGATCACGCGGAAGATTCAGGAGCTCGGTCTGGAGTGATCCGCGGTCGCTGGGGTTCGGCTGGGCCTCACCGCCAGCCTACCCCTGGCTCGAGGCGAGTGGCCTGATCCCGGGCGCTGCGGCGCCTCGGTGCTTCAGAGCAATTCCACCGTCACCGGTGCATGGTCGCTGGGCTTGTCCCACTTGCGCGGCGTCCGGTCGATCCCGCACGACTTCACCAGCGTCCGCACCGGCTCGCTCACCAGGATGTGGTCGATCCGCAGACCGCGGTTCTTCTGGTAGCCCAGCATGCGGTAATCCCACCAGCTGAAGCTCTTCTCCGGCTGCTCGAACATCCGGAAGCTGTCGATCAGCCCCAGGCCGACGAGCCCGCGGAAGTGCTCGCGCTCTTCGGTGGTGTGGTGGATGGTCTCGCGCAGGCCTTCGGGGTCGAATGAGTCGCGGTCTTCCGGCGCGATGTTGAAGTCGCCCAGCAGCACGACCTTCTCATGGCTCGCCAGCTCCGCGCGCATGTGCGCGCGCAGGCCGTCCAGCCACTTCATCTTGTACGAGAACTTGTCCGTGCCCGGCGCCTGGCCGTTCACGAAATAACCGTTCACGACCCGGATCGGCCCTTGCGGCGTTGCCACCGACACGGACAGCAGCCGCGAGTGCTCGTCCTCGAAGCCATTGATGTTCTTCACGACTTCGCCCAGCGGATGCCGGCTCATGACCGCCACGCCGTTGTACGTCTTCTGCCCGAACACCGCGCAATGCTCGTAGCCCGCCGAACGCAGCACGTCCAGCGGGAACTTGTCATCGGTGAGCTTGAGCTCCTGGAGGCACAGCACGTCGACCGGGTTCGCGTTCGTCCAGTCCAGGACGTGCTGCAGGCGGGCGGTCAGCGAGTTGACGTTCCAGGTCGTGATCCTCATATGTGCAGCATCGCCAGCGCGCCGATGCCGACGCCGATCGCACTGAGGCCGAACATGGCGTATTCCAGCCACTTCTTCTTGGTGAGCAGGGCAATGGCGGCCATCGCGATCGAGACCTGCAAGGCCGTGGTCGCCTGCGCCCAGCGGTGGTGCTGGTGCATCTGCTCGTCGCTCTTCTTGTCCCAGTCGGTGGCCTCGGCTTCCAGCTTGTCGGCCGCCAGCTTGATCTCGGCTTTTTCCAGCTTGTAGCGGTCGATCTCCTTCTGGTAGACCGGTTTCCTGTCATCGGCCACCAGCACCAGCGCCAGCTCCGCCAGGTTCTGCTTGCTGCTCTTGGACTGGTAGTAGTTCCACTGGTTGGAGGCCTCGGTCTTCTTGATCGCGGCATTGTTCTTGTACAGGCCCGCATTCGCCTGGGTGGCGCCGCCCATGTACGCGAAGATCGCGCCCACGGTGGCGATCACCGCCGTGAACATCGCGATCTGGTTGATCATGCTGCCGCCGCTGGCGCCGTGGTGCCCTTCGGCGGCGTGCTGGGCTGCGTGTTCGAGTTCGTGGTCGTGGGGACCGTGGACGTGGAAGGTTCCGCCGGACATGCTGTTCTCCTCTGGTGCGATGCTGCGGCGATTCTATTCAGGCGCAGGAGTGCGTTCGACTTAATCTGCAGTTAATGTGCCCCGCCGACCATCCGCGGCGACGCGTTCGCACAACGCGTGTCAGGAGGAGTTGGGAATGGCATTGCTTTCTGCCCCGCACGCGGGCGCGGGCAGCTCCGGCAGCAGACCCACGGACTGCGCCGCATTGCGCCTGCATCCGGCCGGCGATCCGCAGCGCCACGCCGTGGAAGTCTTCATCCACAGCGTGTACGCACAGCGCTATGGAGCCACGGTTCCCGCATTCATGCCCTTGCTGGTGAGCCTGGCCGCGCCGGACGGGGAAATCCTGGCGGCCGCGGGGTACCGCAGCGCAGGCGCCGGAGTGCTGTTCCTCGAGCACTACCTCCGCGAGCCCGTGGAGGACGAGCTTGCGTGGCACGCGGGCCGCGCGCTCGCCCGCCGCGAGATCGTGGAGATCGGGCATCTCGCCGCCGCGCGTCCCGGCGCCGGCCGCGCCCTGATGCTGCTGCTCGGCCCGCATCTCGCGCAACGGCGCTTTCGCTGGGCGGTGGCGACTCTCACGCGCGAGTTGCGCCAGATGTTGACGCGCATGGGCGTCGCGCCGCTGGCCCTCGCACCGGCCGATCCCCTCGTGCTGGGCAACGATGCCGCGCTCTGGGGCAGCTATTACCAGCACCAGCCGGTCGTCGTGGCCGGCGAAGTCCTGCCGGCGCTGCGCCGGCTCGCGCAACGCAGCGCGCAATTCACGGAGCCGTCCGCATGAGCGACACCCCCATTCCCGCCCTGGAAGGCAACGGCGTCTGCTGGAGCCGCGCGCAGCTCGATGCGGCAGCAGCACTGCTGGCGGCACAGCTGCAGGCGCGCGGCAGCTGGGTGCTCGCCACGCTGCTGGACAACTCTCCTGCCTGGGTGGTGGCCGACCTCGCCGCCAGCCTGGCGGGAGTGGTGCACGTTCCGTTGCCGGTGTTCTTCAGTGCGCAGCAGATCGCGCACGCCCTGCAGGGCGCCGGTGTCGACACCGTGCTCACCAGCCCCGCGCTCGCCGAGTCATGGCCGCAGATTGCGCGCCAGGAGTGCGAGGTGGCGGGCCAGCCGCTGGTGCTGGTCAGGCTGCCCGGCTACGCCGTGTCCATGCCGCCCTGCACGTCCAAGGTGACCTTCACCTCGGGCAGCACCGGTGCACCCAGGGGCGTCTGCCTGCACGAGAAGGCGATGCGCCGCGCGGCCTGGGGGTTGGTGGCGGCGCTGGAGCCGCTGGACATCCGGCGCCACCTGTGCGCGCTGCCGCTGTCGGTGCTGCTGGAAAATCTCGCGGGCGTGCTCGCGCCACTGGCACGCGGTGCGACCGTCGTCGTGCCGCCGCTGGCGCAAGTCGGCCTCGTCGGCTCGTCCGGCTTCGATCCCGCGGTGCTCCAGGCCGCCCTGCAGCGACACGCGCCGGACAGCGTGATCCTGCTGCCCCAGATGCTGCGCGCCTGGACCGGATGGCTGCAACATACGCAGCAGCACGCACCGCCCTGCCTGCGCATGGTGGCGGTGGGCGGCGCGGCCGTAGGCGAGCGCCTGATCCGCGCGGCCCGTGAGCGGGGCATCCCGGCCTACGAAGGCTACGGCCTCTCGGAGGGCGGCTCCGTGCAGACGCTCAACCTGCCGGGCGCGGACCGTCCGGGCAGTGCAGGCAAGCCGCTGCCGCACACCCGCGTGCGGGTGGCGGCCGACGGCGAGATCGAAATCAGCGGCACCCTGATGGCGGGTTACCTCGGCGACCGGGAACCCGTGCCGTTCTGGTGGGCCACGGGCGACCTGGGCAGCATCGACGCCGATGGTTTCCTGCACGTGCTGGGGCGCAAGAAGAACCTGCTGATCACCGGTTTCGGCCGCAACGTCGCGCCCGAATGGGTGGAGACGGCGCTGCGCGGCGAACCGCTGCTGGCCCAGGCGACCGTGTTCGGCGACGGCCAGCCGGCGCTGAGCGCGGTGCTGTGGCCGCTGACGCCTCTGCTGCCCGACGCCGAGATCGAGTCCGCCGTGCAGGCCGCCAATGCGACGCTGCCCGATTACGCCCGCGTGGCGCGCTGGGTGCGCGCCCGCGCGCCTTTCCATGCGCAAAGCGGCCTGGCCACGGCCAACGGTCGGCCTCGACGCGAAGCCATCCTGGCCCTGCACGCCGACGCGCTCGGCATCGCCCAGCCTGCCTGACAAAGGGCCCGGGCCGGCAGGTCGCCGACCAGGGACGGCGGGAGGAAGCACGCGCGCTGCTGGAGAAGATCACCAAGTAGGAAGGTGTCCACGGGAGGCCGGGCCCGGCGGCGGGCGTACGCCGGGTCCGGCAGTGCGCCCGCGACACCCTGCGACGGCGATCAGGATCCGGACGACGCGCGCTCGTAGGTCACGAAGCTGAAGGGCACGCCGGCCCGCGAGACATGCGCCTCGCGCGCGGTCTCGCGCCAGCCGGCGCCCAGCGGCGGCGCATGCACGTCGCCTTCGAAGTCGGCATCGATCTCCGTGACGACCGCCACCTGCGCGTGCGGCATCGCGAGCCGGAAGATCTCGGCACCGCCGGTGACCCACGCCGTCTCCGCGCCGGTGCACAGCGCCAGGGCTTCCTCCAGCGTGCCCGCGCGCTCCGCGCCCGGCGCGCTCCAGTTCGCATCGCGCGTGATCACGATGTTGCGGCGTCCCGGCAGCGGCCGGAAGCGCGGCGGCACCGAGTCCCAGGTCTTGCGGCCCATCACCACCGGAGCGCCCAGCGTGGTGCGCTTGAAGTGCGCCAGGTCCTCGGGCAGGTGCCAGGGCATCACGCCGCCCCGGCCGATGACGCCGCCGCGCGCCTGCGCCCAGATCAGGCCCAGCTTCATACCGCCACCGGCGCCTTGATCGCGCCATGGCACTGGTAGTCCAGAACCTCGAAGTCCTCGTACTGGTAGTCGAAGATCGAGGCTGGCTTGCGCTTGATGTTCAGCGTCGGATAGGGATAGGGCTGGCGGGACAGCTGCAGTTCCACCTGCTCGTGGTGGTTGCTGTAGATGTGGCAGTCGCCGCCGGTCCAGATGAAGTCGCCCACGCCCAGGTCGCATTGCTGCGCCATCATGTGCGTGAGCAGCGCGTAGCTGGCGATGTTGAAGGGAACACCCAGGAAGATGTCGGCGCTGCGCTGGTACAGCTGGCAGGAGAGCTTGCCGTCGGCCACGTAGAACTGGAAGAAGGCGTGGCAGGGCGCCAGCGCCATCTTCGGGATGTCGGCCACGTTCCAGGCGCTGACGATGATGCGGCGCGAATCGGGATTCGTCCTGATCTGCCTGACCGCATCCGCGATCTGGTCGATGTGGCCGCCGTCCGGCGTCGGCCAGCTGCGCCACTGCACGCCGTACACCGGGCCCAGGTCGCCGTCCTCGCGCGCCCATTCGTCCCAGATCGTCACGCCGCGCTCGCGCAGCCAGTTGTTGTCGCTGGAGCCCTGCAGGAACCACAACAGCTCCTGGATGATGGACCGCAGGTGGACCTTCTTCGTGGTGACGAGGGGGAAGCCCTCGTTCAGGTCGAAGCGCATCTGGTAGCCGAAGACGCTGCGCGTGCCGGTGCCGGTGCGGTCGGTCTTGGGCGTGCCATGCGTGTGCACATGGCGCATGAAGTCTTCGTACTGCGAGCGGACGGGGCGGGGCGTCGTCATGGCGGAATTATCGCGTCCTCAGGGCAGGAGCACCTTGCCCGGGTTCATCAGGCCCTGCGGGTCCAGCGCCTTCTTCACGGCGTGCATCATCTTCAGCGCGACCGGTGACTTGTAGTGCGGCAGCTTCTCCACCTTGAGGGTGCCGATGCCATGCTCGGCCGAGATCGAGCCGCCGAATTTCCGCACCTGGTCGAACACCAGGCCGTTGACCCGCAGCTCCTGGTCGCGCAGGAAGGCCTGCATGTCGCCGCCCTCGGGAGCCTGCACGTTGTAGTGCAGGTTGCCGTCGCCCAGGTGGCCGAAGTTGACCAGGCGCACGCCGGCGATCTCGCGCTGCAGCAGTGCATCGGTCTCGGCGCAGAAAGCGGGGATGCGCGACACGGGAATCGAGATGTCGTGCTTGATGTTGAGGCCTTCCTCGGCCTGCGCCAGCGGGATCGACTCGCGCACGTGCCAGAGAGCGCGCGCCTGGGCGATGTTCTCGGCCACCACCGCATCGGTGGCGCAGCCGTCTTCCAGCGCGGCTTCCAGCAGGCGCTCGAACTGCGCGCGCGCATGTTCTTCCGATTCCTGGTCGGCGTTCTCCAGCAGCACGCAGTACGCGGACTCCTGCTGGAAGGGCACGCGCAACTGCGGCATGTGCTTGACGACCAGGCCGAGGGCGAACTGGCCCATCACCTCGAAGCCGGTGAGCCCGGCGCCCAGGTGCTTGTGGGCCAGCCCCAGCAAGGCCAGCGCCGCCTCCATCGAGGGAACGGCGGCCCACGCGGTGAGCGTGGCGCGCGGCAGCGGGTAGAGCTTCATGGTGGCGCCGGTGATCACGCCCAGCGTGCCTTCGCTGCCGATGAACAGGTCGCGCAGGTCGTAGCCCGTGTTGTCCTTGCGCAGGCCCGAGAGGCCGTCCCACACCTCGCCCTGCGCCGTGACCACTTCCAGGCCCAGGCACAGGTCGCGCGTGTTGCCGTAGCGCACGACCTGCGTGCCGCCGGCATTGGTGCCCAGGTTGCCGCCGATGGTGCAGCTGCCCTCGGCCGCCAGGCTCAGGGGGAACAGGAAGCCGGCGGCTTCCGCCGCATCCTGCACGTTCTGCAGCACGCAGCCCGCGTCCACCGTGATGGTCAGGTTGCCGGCGTCGATCGCGCGCACCCGGTTCATGCGCGTGAGGTTCAGGACCACCGCGCGGCCGGAGTCGTCGGGCGTGGAGCCCACCACCATGCCGGTGTTGCCGCCCTGCGGCACGATCGGCGCGCCCGCCGCGGCGCAGGCCCGCACGACGGCGGCCACTTCCCCGGTGGTGCCGGGCCGCACGACCGCGAGCGCCTTGCCGCGGGCGCGCCGGCGCCAGTCCATCTCGTAGGCGCTCAGGTCGCCCTCGGTGAGCACGTTGGCGGCGCCGACGGCGCTACGCAGCTGTTGAATCAGTTCGTTCATGCTTGGCATTGCGCAGGCGCACCCGCACGTGCAGCCCGCAGGCGATGAAAAGGGTGAGGGACAGGACGATTTCCAGCGCGGCAGGCAGGCCTTCGCCCGCGCGCACCACGCCTTCCATGAAGTAGGGCCACACCAGCAGGCTCACCCACCGGTAGGTGTACATGCGCCGCTTGAGCAGGCCGGCCACGGGGATGCAAAGGGGCAGCACCTTCAGCACCCACAGGCTGGGCTTCGCCGAAAGCCACAGTTCCCAGGCGAGGCCGATCACGATCAGGCCCAGCAGGCTGCCCACGGCGATCCACCGCGTGGTTTCGACGAGGGGCGGGGCTGGGACGGCTTCGGAGGGCTGCATGGGCGATGGCATCATAGCGAGCGATGAACCTGCGCCAGAACCTGAGCCAGCTGCTCGCCGAATTGGCGCGCTTTCCCTGGCTGTCCACGGCCCTGACGCTGCGCGAGCGCTTCCGCGAAGACCGCCTCGGCCTGTCCGCGAGCAGCCTGACCTTCACCACCATGATCGCGCTGGTGCCCTTCTTCACGGTGGCGCTGGCGATCTTCACCGCCTTCCCCATGTTCGGCAAGCTGCAGTCCAACCTGCAGGGCTGGCTGGTGCAAAGCCTGGTGCCGGATGCGATCGCGCGGCAGGTGCTGGGCTACCTGCAGCAGTTCGCCGGCAAGGCGAGCCGCCTGGGCGGCCTGGGCCTGGCCGCCCTGGTGTTCAGCGCGATCGCGCTGGTGCTCACCATCGACCGGACGCTCAACAACATCTGGCGCGTGCGCCGCCCCCGGCCGCTGGGCCAGCGGGTGTTGCTCTACTGGGCAGCCATCACGCTGGGGCCGCTGCTGCTGGCCGCGAGCCTGGCCACCACGTCCTACGTGGTCTCGGCGGGGCGCGGCCTGGTGTCCGCGCTGCCGGGCACGGTGGCCTTCGTCATCGACGCGGTCGAGTTCCTGGTTCTGGCCTCGGCGTTCACGGCGCTGTATCGCTACGTGCCCAACACGCCGGTCCGGCGCCCGCACGCCATCGTCGGCGGCCTGTTCGCCGCCATCGGCATCGAGCTGGCCAAGCGCCTGCTGGCCTGGTACATCGGCACGGTCCCCACCTACTCGATGGTGTACGGCGCCTTTGCCACCGTGCCCATCCTGCTGGTCTGGATCTACATCGCCTGGCTGATCGTGCTGTTCGGCGCGGTGATCGCCGCTTACCTTCCCAGCCTGCTGGCGGGACCGCGGCGGCGCGCCACCGCGCACGGCTGGCAGTTCCAGCTCGCCGTGGAAATACTGAAGCTGCTGCACGAGGCGCGCAACGGAACACGCCGCGGCCTCACCGCCAGCGAGCTCGCCGGCGCCATGGAGGTCGACATCCTGCAGCTGGAGCCCGTGCTGCAGATCCTGGTGCAGCTGGACTGGATCGGCCGCGTCAACGAAGTGGACGACCAGGACGCCACGCGCTACGTGCTGCTCGCGGACGTGCAGTCCACCGCGCTGGAGCCGTTGATGCGTCACCTGCTGTTGCCGCCGTCGTAGGCTGGCGGTGAGCCCGCAGGCGAACCCCAGCGGTGCGCGACGCGGACTGTGCTCGCCGTCCGCCTTCGCTGCCAGCTACGAAATCGAGAACGGTGCCTTCAGGAAACCACGGAAGCGCGCGCGGCCACCGCGCGTGGGCGGCTCGGTGAGCCGGTAGGCCGGAAAGCGCGCCAGGAAGCGCCCGATCGCGACGCGTCCCTCCAGCCGCGCGAGGCTCAGGCCCGCGCACTGGTGGATGCCGAAGCCGAAGGCCAGGTGGCGGTTGTTCTCGCGCGCCAGGTCCAGCACGTCGGGATTGCGGAACTGCGCCGGGTCGCGGTTGGCCGCGCCGATGCCGAGCGTCACCAGCGCGCCCGCCGGCAACGGCGTCCCGCCCACCTCGCAGGCCGCCAGCGCGCGCCGGTTGCCCAGCTGGTTGGACGACTCGAAGCGCAGGAACTCGTCCACCGCGAGCGTCATCGCCGGCTCCAGCGCGTCCCAGTCGGGACGCGGACCCATTGCCTGCAGCAGCCTTGCCTTCTCCTGCGGCCACTCCTCCAGTGCCACGAGCGCATTGCCGATCAGGTTGGTCGTCGTCTCGTGGCCGGCGTTGAGGATGAACACGCAGTTCTGCAGCAGCTCGGTTTCCGAGAGCTTCTCCCCGGTGGCCTCGCCCCGGATCAGGCGGGTGAGCACGTCGTGCTCGGGGTCCCCGGGGTTCCTTCGGCGGTCGGCCACCAGCACCCGCAGATAGTCCAGGAACTCGCGGACGCAGCGGTTGCCCAGGTCCTCCTGCTCGCGGGTGAGCTTCGGCTCCAGCGCACCGAGGATGGCGAGCGACCAGTTGCGCAGCGGGCCGCGTTCCTCGCGCGGCACCGCCAGCAGGTTGCCGATGATCTCCACCGGGATCGCGGAGGCGAAGTCCTCGACCAGGTCGCCGCCGTTCTTCGCTTCGATCGCATCCAGCAAGGTTTCCACCAGCAGGATCAGCCCCGGCTCCATGTCCGCGATGGCGCGCCGCGTCAGCGCCCCCATGATCAGCTTGCGCACGCGGGTGTGCAGCGGCGGATCGTTGAACACCAGGCTGGTCGTGTGGTGCTCCAGCAGGGGCGAACCCGCGCCGTACTTTGGCGTGAATTCCACCTTCTTGTCGGAGCTGAACACCTGCGCATCGCGGTACACCGCCACCAGGTCGGCGTAGCGCGTGAGGAAGACCGAGCCATCCGGCATGCGCTTGACCGGCTCGCTCTCGCGCAGGGCCGCGTACACCGGGAAGGGGTTGGCGTAGAAGTCCAGCGGCAGGGCGCGCAGGTCGAAGGTCGCTGCGATCTCCTGCGCCCGCTGCGCCGTCATCGGCGGCGTGACGACCTGCATGCTTCAGCGGCGCAGGAAATCGCGCAGCGCGAACAGCACCGCGTCGGGAGCCTCGGACATCATCTGGTGCCCGCCCTCGACCACGACGGTCGTCGCGTCCTTCGCCTTCTCGCGCAGCAGGTGCGCCGCTTTCGGCGGTGTCATGGCGTCACTCTTGCCCAGCACGAACAGCACCGGGCACTGCACCTTCGCGATCGCCGCCTCGCCGCCGGCATAGCGGTCGCAGGCCTGGAAGCCGCGATGGAACAGGTTGACCTTGGTGTTGCTCGCCAGCACCCGCCGCATCAGGGCCCGGGAGCCGCCGTACAGCCAGGTGCCCGGCCCCAGGGACGAGGGCGGGGGCGCCAGCGTGGAATGCGAGTACGCGTTCACCATGTCGATGGCCTTCATCGGCGCGTTCAAGGAGTTCTCCAGCAGCGCGGGCGACACCTTCATCGGAAAGGCGACGCCCACCAGCGCGAGCTTCGTCACGCGCGCGGGCGCGCGGGCCGCGGCCTCCAGCGCCACCAGCGCGCCGAAGCTGTGGCCCACCAGCGCCGCGTCCTTCACCTGCGCTGCATCGAGCAGCGCGAGCACGAAGTCCGCCGCTTCCTCGACGCTGCTGGGGGGCTCGCCCTCGCTCTTGCCATGGCCCGGCAGGTCCAGCGCCAGCACGTTCCAGCCATGGTGCGCGAAGTAGCGCGTCTGCAGGATCCAGACGCTGTGGTCGTTGAGCACCCCGTGGAGGAACACCACGGTGGGCTTTTCCGCATCAAAAGGTTTGCCGCCCGTGTAGCAGTAGGTCCGGGCGCCGTTGACGGTCAGGAACATCGCCATGGCTTCCTCACGCTTTCTCGGCGGCCTTGAGCGCGCGCTTCAGGTCGTCGATCAGGTCGTCCGGGTCTTCCAGCCCGATCGACAGGCGGATCGTGCCGGGGCCGATGCCCGCGCCCTGCAGGGCCTCGTCGCTCATGCGGAAGTGCGTGGTGCTGGCGGGGTGGATCACCAGCGAGCGGCAATCCCCCACGTTCGCAAGGTGGCTGAACAGCCTGAGCGCCTCGATGAACTGCTTGCCCTGCTCGCGCGAGCCCTTCATGTCGAAGCTGAAGACGGAGCCGGCGCCCTTGGGCAGCAGCTTCTGCGCGAGCGCATGGCTGGGGTGTGACGCCAGCATCGGGTGGCCGACCCGCTCCACGAAAGGATGCGCATCCAGGAATTCGACCACCTTGCAGGTGTTGGCCATGTGGCGCTCCATGCGCAGCGGCAGGGTCTCGATGCCCTGCAGGATCAGCCACGCGGTGTGCGGGCTCATGCTGGCGCCGAAGTCGCGCAGGCCCTCGCGCCGCGCCCGCAGCAGGAAGGCGCCCACCGTGGACTCCTCGCTGAACACCATGTTGTGGAAGCCTTCGTACGGCGCCGTCAATTCGCCGAAGCGGCCGGACTTGTCCCAGTCGAAGCTGCCGCCGTCCACCACCACGCCGCCGATCACCGTGCCGTGGCCCGACAGGAACTTGGTGGCGGAGTGGTAGATCAGGTCCGCCCCCAGGTCGAACGGTTTCATCAGGTAAGGAGTGGTGAAAGTGGAGTCCACCAGCAAGGGCAGCCCCGCCTCGTGCGCGATGGCCGAGACGGTGGGGATGTCCAGCACGTCCAGGCCCGGGTTGCCGACGGTCTCGCCGAACAGCAGCTTGGTGTTCGGCCGGATCGCCGCCCGCCAGGCATCGATGTCGCCCGGCTTGACGAAGGTGGTCGCGATCCCGAAGCGGCTCAGCGTGTAGTGCAGCAGGTTCTGCGAACCGCCGTACAGGGCCGTGCTGGCCACGATGTGCGCGCCCGCGCCCATGAGGGTGGCGATCGCCAGGTGCAGCGCCGCCTGTCCGCTGGCGGTGGCGATGGCGCCGATGCCCCCTTCCAGTGCCGCCACCCGCTGCTCGAGCACGGCGTTGGTCGGGTTGCTGATGCGCGAGTAGACGTGGCCCGAACGCTCCAGGTTGAACAGCGCCGCGGCGTGGTCGCTGGACTCGAACACGAAGGAGGTGCTCAGGTGGATGGGGACCGCCCGGGCACCGGTGGTGGGGTCCGGCGCGGCGCCGGCGTGCAGGGCGAGAGTGTCGAATCCGGGGTCGGAGTAACCGGGCATGGGGAGGATCCCTCCTGTCTAGAACTGCCAGGGATTGTGGGCTATATTGTTCACGACCCCGCCCGCCGCCGCGGGCGGCCCAAGGAGGCAGCCATGAAAGTCAGCGACATCCTGCGCGTGAAGGGCAACACCCTCTATACGGTGGGCCCGGACGAGCCACTCGCGCAAGCCATCGACGTCATGGCCGAAAAGGACATCGGTTCCCTCGTCGTCATGGCGCACGGCGACCTGGTGGGCATGCTGACCTTCCGCGAAGTGATCCAGTGCATCGTCGCCAACCAGGGCGTCGTGGGCGCCACCGTCGTGCGCACGGCGATGGATGACCACCCGCTCACGTGCACTATGGAGACCGAACTGGACGAAGTGCGCCGCATGATGCTGGAGCGCCATGCGCGCTACATGCCGGTGATGGACAAGCGCATGCTGATGGGGGTGATCAGCTTCTACGACGTCGCCAAGGCGGTCGTGGACAGCCAGAACTTCGAGAACCGCATGCTCAAGGCCTACATCCGCGACTGGCCGGCTTCCGAAGACTCGCAGCCGACCGCGCAGCTCTAGCCCTCGGCGCCGTGGACGAGCTCCCGCAGGCGCGGGTAGATCTCGTTCTTCCAGCGGCGGCCGCTGAACACCCCGTAATGGCCCACGCCCGTCTGGACGTGGTGCAGCTTCATGTAGGGCCGCAGGCCGCAGCACAGGTCGTGCGCGGCCACCGTCTGGCCGACGGCGCAGATGTCGTCCCGCTCGCCTTCCACCGTGAACAGCCAGGTTCGGCGGATCGCCTCCGGCCGCACCGGGCGGCCGCGCCAAGTGAGTGAGCCGCGCGCCAGGTCGAAAGTCTGGAACACCTTTTCCACCGTCTCGAGGTAGAACTCCGCCGGCAGGTCGTTGACCGCGAGGTACTCCTCGTAGAACAGGCGGATGGCGTCGGCCTTCTCCACGTCGCCGTCGACCAGGTGCTGGTACAGGTTGCGGAACTGCTGCTGGTGCCGCTCCAGGTTCATGCTCATGAAGGCGGTGAGCTGCACGAAGCCGGGGTAGACGCGCCGCATGTGGCCCGCATGCGGTGGCGGCACGAGGCTGATGAGGGTGCGTTCGAACCAGTCCATCGGCTTGCTGGTGGCGAGCTGGTTGACGCCGGTCGGGTTGACGCGGCAGTCGACCGGCCCCGCCATCAGCGTCACGCTGCGCGGCTGCGCCGGATCGTCGTCCTCGGCCAGCAGCGCGGTCGCCGCCAGGGCCGCGACGCACGGCTGGCACACCGCCACCACGTGCGCGCCGGGTCCCATCGCCCGCAGGTAGGCCATCATGTAGTCGATGTAGTCGTCCAGGCAGAACGCGCCGTGCCGCAGGGACACGTCGCGCGCGTTGTGCCAGTCGGTGATGTAGACGTCGTGGTCTTGCAGCAGCGTGCGGGCGGTGTCCCGCAGCAAGGTCGCGAAGTGCCCCGACAGCGGCGCCACCAGCAGCACGCGCGGCTGGCCCCGCACCCCGGCGCGGGCGAAGCGCAGCAGCGTGCCGAAGGGCAGGCGCAGCACGGCTTCCTCCGTGACGACCACCGGCCGGCCGTCGACTTCCACGCTGCCGATGCCGTAGGCGGGTCGGCTGTGGGTCAGGCGCAGGCGGGAGAACACCTCCAGTGCCGCGGCCGCCTTGCGCACCGGGCTGCCCTCGGTCTGGCGCCACCAGAGCATGGCGCTGTGGTGCTGCGCCAGCAGGCGCCAGGGCGCCAGGGTGTCGGTCTGCGACTGGTAGGCGTGGTAAAGCAGGGGTGTCAAAGCAGGGGATCCTGTCAGCCGCGCATTGGCATGGCGCTTGCAGCACGCGGTGTGGGCGGGACCCGGGCCCCGCAATGGAGCGCACCATGGCCAAGGCCGTCCTCACGATCAGCAGCAGGAACTACGGCGCCTGGGCGTTGCGGGGATGGCTCATGGCCCGGCTCGCCGGACTGGACTTCACGGAAAAGGTGATCCCGCCGGACGATCGGGCGATGAAGGCGGAGATCCTGCTGCTGGCGCCGTCCATGCTGGTGCCGGCCCTGCGCCACGACGGCGTCGAAGTGTGGGACACCCTGGCCATCGGCGAATACCTGCACGAGGTCTTCCCCAAGGCGGGCCTGCTGCCGGCGGACCGCAAGTCGCGCGCGCATTGCCGGGCGATCTGCGGGGAGATGCATTCCGGCTTCGGCGCCCTGCGCAGCGCGCTGCCCATGAACATCAAGGCGCGCTTTCCGGGGTTCAAGGTGTGGTCGCGCGCGGAGGGCGACATCGCCCGCGTGCTGGCGATCTGGCAGGACTGCCTCACGCGCTACGGCGGCCCCTTCCTGTTCGGCAAGCAGCCGTGCATGGCCGACGCGATGTACGCGCCGGTGGTCACGCGCCTGCTCACTTACGACGTCGCCATCGACAAGGCGAGCGCCGCCTACTGCAAGCGCGTCATGGAGATGCCCGCAATGAAGGAGTGGGTCACGGCCGCCCGGCAGGAGCCCGACGAGATCGACGAACTCGACGCCGAGTTCTAGGCCGACTCTGTCGTCGGCCATGGGGTGGGGTCGGGAATGGTGCAGACCGGGGCTACGTCGACGGTGCGGAAATCCGCCGGCGACACGATTTCCAGGTACTCCATGTCGGGGGAGTAGTCGAACAGGAAGTGACGGATGCCCGGCCGCTGGTGCACGCAGTCACCGGCGGAGACCAGCGTCTCCTGGTCCTCGTACATGAAGCGGGCCCAGCCCTTGAGCATGATCACGATCTGGAAGTCGGCCTCGTGCCGGTGCCACCCGGTGCCCTTTTCAGGTGCCATGTTGGCCTTGACGAGGTGCGCGATCACCTTGCCGTGCGTCGCCTCGGCCACCCCGAGGTCGCGGTAGAGGAAGAAATCCCTCAGGCCGCCGGAGACGTACTGCGTGTCCGTCGGCCTGACGTGGGAGAACGTGGTCGTCGTGCGATCCAGCATGCTGCTCTCCTTGGGCGCCGGGTCAGGCGCTGCCCTGCAGGGGAAGCAGGAAGCGTTCCCGGGCGATGGGATAATCGCGCCATGAGCGGCAACACCTTCGGCAAAGTCTTTGCGGTCACCAATTTCGGCGAATCGCACGGCAGCGCCATCGGCTGCGTGATCGACGGCTGCCCGCCCGGCATGACGCTGTCCGAATCGGACATCCAGCCCGACCTCGATCGCCGCAAGCCCGGCACCAGCCGCCACGTGACGCAGCGCCAGGAAGAGGATAGGGTGGAGATCCTCTCCGGCTTGTTCGAGGGCAAGACCACCGGCACCCCGATCTGCCTGCTGATCCGCAACACCGACCAGCGCAGCAAGGACTATTCGGAGATCGGGCAGAAGTTCCGTCCCGGCCATGCCGACTACACCTACTTCGAGAAGTACGGGCTGCGCGATCCGCGCGGCGGCGGCCGCTCCTCGGCCCGCCTGACCGCGCCCATGGTGGCTGCCGGCGCCGTGGCCAAGAAGTGGCTCAAGCAAAAGCACGGCACGGCGTTCCGCGGCTGCATGACGCAGATCGGCGAGATCCAGATCCCGTTCGAGAGCTGGGACCATGTCCCGAACAATCCCTTCTTCGCGCCGGTCGCCGACGTGTCGGCGCTGGAGGCCTACATGGACAGCCTGCGCAAGGCGGGCGATTCCTGCGGCGCGCGCATCCGCGTCAGCGCCACCGGCATGCCGGTCGGCCTGGGCCAGCCGCTGTTCGACAAGCTCGATGCCGAGATCGCCTACGCGATGATGGGCATCAACGCGGTCAAGGGCGTGGAGATCGGCGCCGGCTTCGCCAGCGTCGCGCACCGCGGCTCCATGCACGGCGACTCGCTCACGCCGGAGGGCTTCGCCAGCAACAACGCCGGCGGCGTGCTGGGCGGCATCAGCACGGGACAGGACCTGGAAGTCGCCATCGCGGTGAAGCCGACCAGCTCGATCATCACGCCGCGCGACACCATCGACGTGCACGGCCAGCCCACGCAGGTGATCACCAAGGGCCGCCACGACCCCTGCGTCGGCATCCGGGCCACGCCGATCGCCGAGGCCATGCTGGCGCTGGTGGTGATGGACCTGGCGCTGCGCCACCGCGCGCAGTGCGGCGACGTGCAGGCGTCGCTCGCGCCGATTCCCGCCCACCGCTGAATGGGCGGTTCCCAGGCGACGGCGGGGCCACGCCAGCTGGTGCCGTTCGCGGCGCTCGCCGCCACCTACTTCGCGCACATCGGCTTTTTCAATCCGTACCTGCCCCTTTGGCTGAAGTCGCTGGGGCTGCCGATCACCGTGATCAGCCTGCTCACTTCGGTGCAGTCGTTCACGCGCGTGTTCGCGCCCTATGCCTGGGGTGCGCTGAGCGACCACACCGGCGAGCGCGTGAAGCTGCTGCGCTACAGCGCCGCCGTCGCCCTGGCCGCATCGGCGGGGCTCTGGATGCCGGGCGGCGCGTGGTGGATCGCGCTGGTCCTGCTGCTGCTGTTCACGCACACCAGCTCGATGATGTCGCTCACCGAGGCGGCGATGGCGCACCTGGTGGCGGGCGACTGGGGCCGCTACGGACGCGTCCGCCTGTGGGGCTCGGTGGGCTTCATGTTCACCGTGTTCGCCGCCGGCGCCTGGTTCGAGCACTTCGGAATGGGCAGCTTCCCGGGCTGGACGGCGGTCACGCTCGCCGGCGTGCTGCTGTGCACCTGGTGGCTGCCCAACGTGAAGGAAGCCGCCCACCCCACGGACGCGCCGCGCGAGCCGATCGGACCCGCGCTGCGGCAGCCGGCCGTGCGCTGGTTCTTCGCCTCGCTGCTGTTCCACGTCATGGCGCATTTCGCCATCTACGGGTTCTTCTCGCTGTATCTCGACAGCCTGGGCTACGGCAAGGCCACGATCGGCGCGCTGTGGGCGGTGTCGGTGATCGTGGAGATCGCGTGGTTCTACGCCCAGGGCCGCCTGATCGTCCGCCTGTCCATGGAGCGGTGGCTGGTGGTGTGCGCGGCCGCGACCGTCCTGCGCATGGCGGTGACGGCGGGACTGGGCCAATGGCTCGCGGCGTTGTACCTCGCGCAGCTGCTGCACGCGCTGACCTTCGCCACCCACCACACGGCCTGCATCGCCATGGTGAGCCGCCATTTCCCCGGCCGCTTGCGCGCGCGCGGCCAGGCGCTCTTCACCGTGATCGGCTACGGCTGCGGTGGCGTCGTCGGGGTGCTGGCCGGCGGGGCGCTGGCCGCCCGCTGGGGCTTCCAGGTGCTGTTTGCCGCGGCGGCCGTGCTGGGCCTGCTGGCCCTGGGCTGCGCCTGGCGCATGCAGCGGCTGCACACCGTTGCCGACATTCGCTGACGCCGTCAAGGGGCCGAACGCTCCAGCAGGATTGCCCCGTTCCGCCGACAATCCGCGCATGGCCAAAGCCGCCCGCCTGCTGCGCTACCTCTGGGCCGCACCGTACACGGTGCTGGGCCTGATGCTGGGCGGCGTGGGCATGCTGTTCGGCGCCCAGGCGCGCCGCCACCACGGGGTGATGGAAATCTTCGGCGGCGGCATCGGCCAGCGCCTCGCGCGGCTGCCCGAGCCCTTGCGCTTTTCCGCCATGACCCTGGGGCACGTGATCCTGGCGGTGGACCGGTCCGCCCTGGCGCAGCTGCGCCAGCACGAGCACGTACACGTGCGGCAGTACGAGCGCTGGGGGCCGGCCTTCGTGCCCGCCTACCTGCTGTCCAGCCTGCTTCAGCTGCTGCGCGGCCGCAATCCCTACCGCGAGAACCATTTCGAGCGGCAGGCCTACGCCGTGGCGAACCAGCGCCGCTCGGCACGGGAAGAGCGGCGCGGCTGAGCAGGGGGGCCTGCAAGGCGCGGCGTTTCGCGTCATCATGGATGCAAGGAGCATGACCATGAACCCTACCGACCGCACTGCCGGGTCGCCCCGGCTCATCGACCTGACCAACCAGACCGACGTGCAATTCTGGTGCCGCGTCTTTGACGTGAGCATGGACCAGCTGCGCGATGCCGTGCACCACGCCGGCCACCAGGTCGAGGAAGTCGAGCGCTACCTGCGGCAGAAGAACATCCACGCATCCTGAAGCGCGGCGCCTCGCCGGCGCCGGCTCATCGACGACAAGGAGGAGCGATGCAGTACACGCGCCTGGGCCGCACGGGCCTGGAGGTTTCGCGCATCTGCCTGGGCATGATGACCTATGGCACGCCGCAATGGCGGCCCTGGGTCCTCGACGAGGAAGCCTCGCGCCCGCTGGTGCGCCAGGCCGTCGATCTCGGCATCAACTTCTTCGACACCGCCGACCTCTACTCGGGCGGCGAGAGCGAAGTGCTCACCGGCCGCTTCCTGCGGGAGTTCTGCCGGCGCGAGGAAGTGGTGGTGGCCACCAAGCTGTTCTACCCGGTGGACCTGGCCTTCAAGGGCGGCGCGGCGGTGGGCGCCAAGCCGCCCCGCACGCCCAACAAGGACGGCCTGTCGCGCAAGCGGATCTTCCACGCGGTGGACCACAGCCTGCAGCGCCTGGGCACCGACTACATCGACCTGTACCAGATCCACCGCTTCGATTACGCGACGCCGATCGAAGAGACCATGGAGGCGCTGCACGACGTGGTGAAGGCCGGCAAGGTCCGCTACCTCGGGGCGAGCAGCATGTATGCATGGCAGTTCGCCAGGATGCAGCAGGTCGCGAAAGAGCAGGGCTGGACGCCGTTCGCGAGCATGCAGAACCACTACAACCTGGCCTACCGCGAGGAGGAGCGGGAGATGATTCCGCTGTGTCGCCACCAGGGCGTGGGCCTGATCCCCTGGAGCCCGCTGGCGCGCGGCTTCCTGGCAGGCAACCGCAAGCGGGAAGACAAGGACAGCGGCGAGACCTCGCGCGCCAAGACCGACGACATCGCGCAGAAGTACTACTACCGCGACAGCGACTTCCAGGTGCTGGAATCGCTGGGCGGGCTGGCCGCGCGGCGCGGCGTGAGCAACGCGACGCTGGCCTACGCGTGGCTGCTGCGCAAGGGCGTGACTGCGCCCATCGTCGGCGCGAGCAAGCCGTACCAGCTGGACCAGGCGGCGGCCGCGGTCGACGTGGTGCTGAGCGACGAGGAGGTGGCGCAGCTGGAGGCGCCGTACCAGCCGCATCCCATCATCGGCCACGTGTAGGCCCGCTCCCACAGCGCGGTCCTCCCTTGTCCGCGCGGCGCCCGCCCCGGTGCGCCGCAGCATGGAGGTTTGCCACAGGAGGCCTCCATGGACGACAAGCCGAGTGCCCGGGATTCAGCCCGCACCCAGGACAACGAAGCCACCGCCGAGAAGCAGCGTGCACTGCAGCGGGAACAGGACCGCAAGGAACCCGCCCAGGGCGGCTCCGCCGGCAAGGACCAGGACAAGGGTGCGCCGCAGACCAGTGCCCGCAAGTACTCCGACGAGCTGCCGGCGCAGCACCTGGAAAAGCCGGGGCTGGAAGCGGACATGCAGCTTAAGCCGCAGTTCCATGCGCCCGACTACCGGGGCAGCGGCAAGCTCAAGGGCATGGTCGCGCTGATCACGGGCGGGGACTCCGGCATCGGCCGGGCGGTGGCCGTGCTGTTCGCGCGCGAAGGCGCCGACGTGGCCATCGTCTACCTGTCCTCGCACGACGATGCCCAGGAGACCCGGCGCTGCATCGAGCAGGAAGGGCGGCAGTGCCTGCTGGTCGCCGGCGACGTGAAGGACTCGAAGTTCTGCAAGGAGGCGGTGGAGAAGACGGTGGCCGAATTCGACCGCCTGGACATCCTGGTGAACAACGCCGCGTTCCAGGAGCATGCGCATTCGCTGGAGGACATCACCGACGAGCGCATGGAGGAAACCTTCGGGACCAACATCATGGGCTACATGCGCATGGCGCGGGCCGCGCTGCCGCACCTGAAGCAGGGCGCGTGCATCATCAACACCGGCTCCGTCACCGGGCTGAAGGGCAGCGCGAAGCTGCTGGACTACTCGGCGACCAAGGGCGCCATCCATGCCTTCACGATGTCGCTGGCGTCAGCCTTGCTGGAGAAGGGCATCCGGGTGAACGCCGTCGCGCCCGGGCCGGTGTGGACGCCGCTCAACCCCGCCGACCAGAGCGCCAGGGAGATTGTCGAGTTCGGCAAGCAGACCGACTTCAAGCGGCCCGCGCAGCCGGAGGAACTGTCGCCGGCCTACGTGTTCCTGGCGTCGCCGGTCTGTTCCAGCTACATCACGGGCATCGTGCTGCCGGTCACGGGTTCCGTCGGGAGTTGAGCGGGGTCTTGCGCGAAGGAGGAAAATCGCGGGCATGAGCCGAACCCTGCAGATCGATTTCGTCTCCGACGTGGCGTGCCCCTGGTGCGCCGTCGGGCTGGCCTCCTTCGAGCGCGCGCTTGAGAAACTGCAGGGCGAGGTCGACGTCGACCTTCGCTTCCAGCCTTTCGAGCTCAATCCGCAGATGGGCCCCGAGGGCCAGGACGTGTCCGAGCACCTCACGCAGAAGTACGGGTCCTCGCCGGAACAGCAGGCGCAGGGCCGTGCCGGCATCGCCGCGCGCGGCGCCGCCGTCGGTTTCCAGTTCCGCAAGGAGGGGCGCGGCCGGGTGTGGAACACCTTCGACGCGCACCGCCTGCTGCTGTGGGCCGGCGAGCAGGGCGCGCAGCAGCAGCGCGACCTGAAGATGGCCCTGCTGAAGGCCTACCACGGGGAAGGTCGCAATCCCTCCGATCACGCGGTGCTGGCCGAGGTGGCCGCTTCCGTGGGCCTCGACCGCAAGGAAGCAGAGGAAGTGCTCGCGGGCGACCGCTACGCCGCCGACGTGCGCGACCGCGAGCAGCACTTCCAGAGCCTGGGCATCCATGCGGTGCCGTCGGTGATCATCAACAACCGGCACCTGATCCAGGGCGGCCAGCCGCCCGAGATGTTCGAGCAGGCCTTGCGCCAGGTCGCCGGCGCGGCGGAAGAAGCCTGAGGGCCTAGTGACCGCCGGCGGCGCGGGCGAGGGCCGCGCAGTAGTCGAGCAGCGCCTCGGTCTCCATCGCCTTGTCGAACACGCCGTCGGCGCCCATGTCCTGGCAGTGGCGCCGTACCTGCGGATCCGCGGTGCCCGTCAGCACGACCATCTTCCGCGTGGAGGGCCGTCCCTGCAGGGCCTGCAGCACGCCGAAGCCGCTGCCGCCGCCCAGGTCCAGCACCAGGTCGACGATGGCGATGTCCCAGTGGTGGGCGGGATCGCGCAGCCAGGCCGTCGCGGCCTTCTCGTTCGACGCCCAGCCCGCGGTCTCGATGCCGCTGATTTCCACGAGCGCCTCCACGAGGCCTTCGCGGATCGCGGGCTGGTCTTCGACGACGAATGCCTTCAGCGTCAACGCTTGCTCCTGCGCACCGCGGCGAAGGAGCCGCGACTGCCGCAGGATTGTGCACCGAAGGCCACGCGCCGCGGGCCGTGCAGCCGGCCGCGGCGCGTGCGTCGTCAGCCTGCGCGAACTTCGATCCGGCGCGGCCTCGCGGCTTCCGCCTTGGGGATGGTCAGCCGCAGCACGCCGTCGCGCAACTGGGCCTCGATCCGCGCGGCGTCCAGCTCGCGGCTGAGGGTGAACTGGCGCCGGTAGGCCGGGCACTGCGCCTCGCCGTAGACCAGTTCCATCTGGTCCGGCCCGCCGGTCCTGGCGGTGGCTTCCAGCACCAGCGTGTCGCCGTCCACCCGGATGTGCAACTGGTCGCGCTCCACGCCGGGCAGGTCGGCCAGCAGCGTGATGGACGCGTCGTCCTCGAACACGTCCACCGGCGGCACCACGGCGCGCTGCGGCGCCTGCTGCGACGCCGGTCGGCCGGCGGCCTCGGCCGTCGCGGAGGAAGACTGGGGCTGCACTGCGTTGCTCATGACGGTCTCCTTCAGTTCACTTCGATGCGGCGCGGCAGCGAGGACTCGCGCTTGGCCACGGAAATGCGCAGCACGCCTTCGCGGTAGCTGGCTTCCACGCGCGCCGGATCGGCGTCCTCCGGCAGGCTCACGACCCGGCGGAAGCTGCCGCTGAAGCGCTCGTGCGCATAGACGGTGCTGCGCTCGCCGGTCGGCAGCCCGCTCTTGCGTTCGCCGGCAATGACCAGCAGGCCGCGGTCGACGGTGATCTCCAGGCGGGACGGATCCAGCCCCGGCGCCAGCGCCTGCACCTCGACCGAGGTGGGCGTGGTGCCGATGTTGAGCACCGGGAAGGTGGTGCCGGCCATGGAACGGATGCTGCTCGTGCCGGCGGCGGGAAACACCTGGTCCAGCAGGGACTGCATCCGGTTGAGTTCCGCGAACAGGTCCGCGGAGGATCGGAACATGGGATTCATGTGCTTTCTCCTTTTCTGCGCGTCTGGGCGATCCGGAATTAGGGTCGCCCGGCGGCGCTTTCAAGGGGTGGCCCAGCGGCCGGCGAGCACGGGGAGGGACGAGGCGAGCAGGGCGACGCCGCTGGCCGCCAGCAGCCCCAGCACCAGCTTGCGGAAGGCGGCTTCGCCGATGCCCAGGTACAGCCGCGCACCCAGCAGCACGGGGATGACCACGGCCGGCGCGACGATCGCCAGCAGCGGCAGCATGCGCGGTTCGATGATGCCGGTGGCCAGGTAGCTGCCGAAGGTGACGACCTGCATGGCCAGGTTGAAGTTCTGGATGATGGCGCGCTGGCGGTCCTTGTCGAAGCCGCGCACCGTGCACCAGAGCGTGGGCACCACGCCGGTGAAGCCTCCCAGCCCGCCCATCACGCCACCGGCGGCGCCCGCCAGCGCGTCGCCGGCCGGCCCGCCCTGCACGCGCGGCAGGCGCGTCGCGAAGAACATGAGCGGGCACACCACGACCAGCATCAGCCCGAGCACCGCCTTGAACATGGGCACGTCCAGCCGCGGCAGCAGCCACAGGCCGAGCGGCAGTCCGGCCAGGCCGCCGGCCAGGAAGGGCAGCAGCGCGCGGAAGTCCCAGCCGCGCCGCACCGTGAACGCCGCGAGCAGCTGGCCGACCAGCGCGCCGAACACCGCGAGCGCGGCGGCGAGCTTCGGCTCCAGCGTCCACGCCCACAAGGCCATGGCGGTCAGGCCGAAGCCGAAGCCGGAGAGCCCCTGCACGAACCCCGCGAGCGCGGCGCCCAGGGCGACGGTGAGGATCAGTTCCATGCCGCGCGCATTGTCACCGACGCGCGCGGCGCGGCCTTCATTCGTACGCGCTCAGGGGCACGCAGCTGCAGAACAGGTTGCGGTCGCCGTAGACGTTGTCCACGCGGCCCACGGGCGGCCAGTACTTGGCGTGGCGGCGCTCGTCGAGGATGGCGGCCCCGGCCTCGCGCGAATAGGCATGCGTCCACTCGCCGTGCATCAGGGCGGCGGCCGTGTGCGGCGCGTGCTTCAGCGGGTTGTCCTCCTGGGGCCATTCGCCGCGCTCGACGCGCCGGATCTCCTCGCGGATGGCGACCATCGCGGCGATGAAGCGGTCGATCTCCTCGAGCGTCTCGCTTTCGGTGGGCTCCACCATCAGCGTGCCGGGCACCGGGAAGCTGAGGGTGGGCGCATGGAAGCCGTAGTCGATCAGCCGCTTGGCCACGTCTTCCGCCGTGACCCCGCTGGTCTCCTTTAGCGGCCGCAGGTCCAGGATGCACTCGTGCGCCACGTGGCCGTTCTCGCTGGCGTACAGCGTAGGGTAGTGGTCGCGCAGGCGCGCGCTGATGTAGTTGGCGCTGAGGATGGCGACTTCGGTCGCCTGCGTCAGGCCCTCGGCGCCCATCATCCGGCAGTACATCCAGCTGATCGGAAGCACCGCGGCGTTGCCCAGCGGCGCGGCCGAGATGGCGCCCACCGGATGGTCGGGCAGCCCGCCCGCCTTGTGTCCCGGCAGGAAGGGCACCAGGTCGGCCACCACGCAGACCGGGCCGACGCCGGGGCCACCGCCGCCGTGCGGGATGCAGAAGGTCTTGTGCAGGTTCAGGTGGCTGACGTCGCCGCCGAATTCACCCGGCGCCGCGACGCCCACCAGCGCGTTCATGTTGGCGCCGTCGACGTAGACCCGGCCGCCATGCTTGTGCACCAGCGCGCACAGTTCCTTCACCTGCATCTCGAACACGCCGTGCGTGCTCGGGTAGGTGATCATGATCGCGCCCAGCTTGTCGCTGTGCTGTTCGCACTTGGCCTGCAGGTCGGCCAGGTCCACGTTGCCGTTGTCGTCGCAGGCCGTCACGACCACCTGGAAGCCGGCCATCTGCGCGCTGGCGGGGTTGGTGCCGTGCGCGGACGAAGGGATCAGGCAGACGTTGCGGTGCGCCTCGCCGCGGCTGGCGTGCCAGGCCTTGATCGCCAGCAGGCCCGCGTACTCGCCCTGCGAGCCCGCGTTCGGCTGCAGGCTGATGCCGGCATAGCCCGTGGCCTCGCACAGCCAGGCGCGCAGCTGGTCGTCCAGCTCCGCGTAGCCCTGCAGCTGGTCGCGCGGCGCGAACGGATGCACGTGCGCGAACTCGGGCCAGGTGATGGGGATCATCTCGCTGGTGGCGTTCAGCTTCATGGTGCAGCTGCCCAGCGGGATCATGCTGCGGTCCAGCGCCAGGTCCTTGTCGGACAGCGCCCGCAGGTAGCGCAGCATGCCGGTCTCGCTGTGGTGCGTGTTGAAGACCGGGTGCGCCAGGAAGTCGCTGGTGCGGCGCAGCTCCTGCGGGATCGCGGGCTCGACGCCCTTCTCGAAAGGCGCGAAGTCCGGCAGCGCCTGGCCCGGCTTGGCGAAGATCGACCACAGCAGCCGGACGTCGTCGCGGGTGGTGGTCTCGTCCAGAGAGATGCAGATGTACTCGCCCCAGTGCTTGCGCAGGTTGCAGCGCAGCGCATGGCCCTTGGCGACGAGTGCATTGGTCGCCTCGCCCGTGTGCAGCGAGACCGTGTCGAAGAAGGCGCTGGAACGCGGCGTGTGCCCCAGCTGCTCCAGGCCCCGGGCCAGGATGGCCGCGTAGCTGGCGACACGCTGGGCGATGCGCTTGAGCCCCTGCGGGCCGTGGTAGACGGCGTACATGCTGGCCACCACCGCCGGCAGCACCTGCGCCGTGCAGATGTTCGAGGTCGCCTTCTCCCGCCGGATGTGCTGTTCGCGCGTCTGCAGCGCGAGGCGGTAGGCGGGGTTGCCGTGGCTGTCGACGCTGACGCCCACCAGCCGGCCCGGCATGGAGCGCTTGTAGTCGTCGCGGCAGGCAAGGTAGGCGGCGTGCGGGCCGCCGGCGCCCATCGGCATGCCGAAGCGCTGGGTCGTGCCGACCACGATGTCGGCGCCGAACTCTCCCGGGGGCACCAGCAGCGTCAGCGCCAGCAGGTCCGCGGCGACGATGAAGGCGGCCTGCTTGCCGTGCACGACGGCCACGTCGGCACGCAGGTCGTCGATGCGGCCGCTGGTGGACGGGTACTGCGCCAGCACCGCGAAGTACTCGCCGGCCAGCGCCTGCTGCCACGCCTCGTGCGAGTTCGCCAGCACCACTTCGATGCCCAGGGGCGCCGCGCGCGTCTGGATCACCTCGATGGTCTGCGGGTGGCAGTCGCCGGCCACCACGAAGCGATGGCTCTTGCTCTTCACGCTGCGTTTGGCCAGCGTCATCGCCTCGGCCGCGGCCGTCGCCTCGTCCAGCATCGATGCATTGGCGATCGGCATGGCCGTGAGGTCGCACACCATGGTCTGGAAGTTCACCAGCGCTTCCATGCGGCCCTGGCTGATCTCCGCCTGGTAGGGCGTGTACGCGGTGTACCAGGCCGGGTTCTCCAGCACGTTGCGCAGGATGACGCCCGGCGTGAAGGTGCCGTGGTAGCCCTGGCCGATGAAGCTGCGGAAGACCTGGTTCTTCTGCGCGATGGCGCGCAGCTCCTCGAGCGCCGCGGCCTCGGTGGCCGGCGGTGGCAGGTGCATCGGCCGGGCGCGGGCGATGGAGCGGGGGACGATGCCCTCGACCAGCGCGCGGCGCGAAGCCTCCCCGATCACCGACAGTATGAGGCGCTCGTCGGCCTCGGACACGCCGATGTGGCGCGGGATGAACTCGGTGGGGTTTTCCAGCTCGCCGAGCGGCCGGGCGGATTGCATCAACATGGGATTCCTTGAACGCGCCGGGGCGGGGTGGACCGCCCTCCGTCAACGCGGGGACTCCCGGGGCGACTCCCGGGAGGACAGGGCACTGCGGGCAGGGCCGGTCAGGCGTTCGCCTTGACGAACTTCTGGTAGTCGGGCTCGTCCATGAGCACGTCGAACTCGGCCATGTCCTTGATCAGGATCTTGAAGAACCAGCCGTTGCCCATCGGGTCCTTGTTGGCGAGCGACGGGTCGCCGCGCAGGTCCTCGTTGACCTCGGTGACCTCGCCGGCGATGGGCATGAACACGTCCGCCGCGGCCTTGACCGATTCCACCACGCCCGCCACCTCGCCCTTCGCGTAGCTCTTGCCCACTTCCGGCAGGTCCACGAACACCACGTCGCCCAGCGCATCCTGCGCATGCAGGGTGATGCCGACGACGGCGGCCTCGTGGTCCTCCAGCTGGATCCACTCGTGATCGGGCGTGTACTTGACGGTCATGGGTTTCTCCTTTTTCAGGCGGCCGGGCCGCGGTGGTAACGGTTGGGGACGAAGGGCATGGCGCTCACTTCCATGGGAACGGACTTGCCGCGCACGATGGCGTTCACGCGGGTGCCGGGGGTGGCCAGCTGCGGCGGCAGGTAGCCCATGGCGATGGGCCGGTCGACCGTGGGGGCCAGCAGGCCGCTGGTGACCTCGCCCACGCGCTGCCCCTGCGTGTCCTGCAGTTCGGTGTGATCTCGCACGGGCACGCGCTCCAGGGCGACCAGGCCGACACGCTTGCGCGTGAGCGGCAGCGTGCCATCGAGCTGCGCGAGCACCTTGTCCGCGCCCGGGAAGCCGCCGGCCCGTGCGCCGCCGGTGCGCCGCACCTTCTGGATCGCCCAGTTCAGGGCCGCTTCCACCGGCGTCGTGGTGGTGTCGATGTCGTTGCCGTACAGGCAGAGGCCGGCCTCCAGGCGCAGTGAATTGCGCGCGCCCAGGCCGACCGGCTTGACCTCCGGCTGCGCGAGCAGTTCGCGCGCGAAGGCGTCCGCGTGGACGGCGGGCACGGAGATCTCGAAGCCGTCCTCGCCCGTGTAGCCGCTGCGCGTGATGAACAGGTCCACGCCGTTCCAGCGGAAGCCGGCGCCGGTCATGAACACCAGCTGGTCCACGCCGGGGACCACCCGGTTCATGGCATCGACCGCCTTCGGTCCCTGCAAGGCGAGCAGCGCCCGCTCCGGCATGGGGATCACATCGCAGCGCGCGCCGATGCGCTCCTGGATGTGGCGCAGGTCGCCCACCTTGCAGGCCCCGTTGACGATCACGAACAGGTCGCCGCCGCGGTTGACGAACATCAGGTCGTCGATGATCGTGCCCTCGTCGGTGAGCAGCAGGCCGTAGCGCTGCTTGCCGGGCGCGAGGCCGACCACGTCCACCGGCATCAGCGACTCGAACGCGGCAGCCGCGTCGGGGCCGACGAGGCGCAACTGTCCCATGTGCGAGACGTCGAACAGGCCCGCGCCGCTGCGCGTGTGGTGGTGCTCGGCCATCAGGCCGGGGGGGTATTGCACCGGCATCGAATAGCCGGCGAAAGGGACCATGCGCGCACCGAGTTCCAGGTGCAGCGCGTGCAGGGGGGTCTTTAGTAGCTCTTCTTGCGGTGCGGACAAGCGCGGACTCCAACAGGGCTGAAAGCCATCGTACACACGATGGAAGGGCCCGTGCTGTCCGCTTTACCTGAGAGATTCACCCGGGAGGCTGGGCGACAGAGAAACGGGCCTGCGTCGGGCAAGGGGTCTTAGGCTAGGCGCAGGAAAGGGTCAAGCCAGGACGGCTTGACCCTTTCCCGCAACAACGCATCAGGCCCCTTCCGGGCCCGACCCTCCGGGCCGGGGTTTGGGAGCCCGCCATGCGTTGTTGCAGTCGCCCTTGTGTGCGTCAAGCACACGGCGGGCAACTACGCCTAGCCTACCGGGCTCCCAAACCCCGGCGCAGGCCCGTTTCTCTGTCGCCCAGCCTCCGCTGGGCTTGCTCCTTCGGTGGACCGCTGCTCATGCGCAGCGGCCTCTCTCCAGCAAGGTGACGCCCCGGAACGGGGCGCTTGTCAGTCCTGGGTGCCTGAGCGTTCGGCTGTGCGCCTGCGCCTTCGGCGGCTTCGTTGAGGAAGCTCTCTCCTGACGCCGGCGATTGTAGCTACTTCGCGTAGACCAGGTCGCGCAGGCCCAGGGAGAGGCCCGGCACGTACGTGATCACCATCAGGCAGGCCAGCACCACCAGCACGAAGGGGATCAACTGCGTGATGATGCGGTCCAGCGAGATCCTGGCCACCGTGCACGCGGCGAACAGGTTCACGCCGAAGGGCGGGGTGATCATGCCCAGCGCCAGGTTCACCACCATGATCAGCCCGAAGTGCACCGGGTCGATGCCGAAATGCACCGCCACCGGCGCGAGGATGGGCGCCAGAACGATGATGGAGGCGCTGGTCTCGATGAACATGCCGATCACGAACAGCGCGGCGTTCACGCCCAGCAGGAACATCGCCGGGCTCTTCAGCACGTCCTGCAGCCACAGGCCGATCGCTTCCGGCACGCCGGCGCGCGTGATCAGGAAGGCGAACAAGCCGGCGTTGGCGATGATGAACATGATCACCGCCGAGGAGATCACCGACTTGCGCAGGATCGTGTACAGCTGGCGCACGTCGATCTCGCGGTACACGAAGATGCCGACCACCAGCGCGTAGAACACGGCGACCGCGGAAGCTTCCGTCGGCGTGAAGACGCCGCCATAGATGCCGCCCAGGATGATCACCGGCATCAGCAGCGCCCAGCCGGCCTGCTTGAAGGCCTGGCCGAACGGCAGGCGGCCGTCGCCGTCGTTCTTGCCCCAGCCCTTGAACTTGCACCAGATCCAGCAGAACAGCATCAGCGCGCCGCCGATCAGCAGGCCCGGGCCGAAGCCGGCGATGAACAGCTCGCCGATGGACACCTCGGCGCTCACACCGTACAGGATCATCGGGATCGAGGGCGGGATGATCACGCCCAGTTCCGCCGCGGTGGCCTGCAGGGCCGCCGCGTAGCTGGTGGGGTAGCCGTGCTTGATCAGCGCAGGGATCAGGATCGCGCCGATCGCGAACGTGGTGGCGACCGAGGAGCCCGACACCGCCGCGAAGATCATGCAGGTCAGCACGCAGGTCATGGGCAGGCCGCCCTGCACGCCGCCGACGATGCTCTTGGCGAATTCCACCAGGCGGCGCGAGATCCCGCCGGTTTCCATCAGGTTGCCGGCGAGAATGAAGAAGGGAATCGCCGCCAGCGGAAACTTGTTGATCGAGTTGAACATCTCCTTGACGGAGATGAGCATGTGGGCGTTGCTGACCTGCATGCCCACCAGGGCGGACAGGCCGATGGAAACGGCGACCGAGACGCTGAGCGCGAAGCACAGCACCATCGTTGCAAGCATCGCTGCGCTCATTGCGCGGTCTCCAGTTCGTGGCGCTGCGGGTCGAGCAGGTTGCCGATGATGCCGAGGATGCAGAAGAGGGCGCCCACCGGCAGCGCGAGGTAGCCCCAGAACATCGAGATGGATTCCAGTCCGGCCATGGACTGGACCTGGCCGCGCACGGCGTAGTCCCAGCCCCACCACAGCACGACGCCGATCAGCATCAGCGAGGCAATGGCCACCAGCCAGTCGAGCGCCCGGCGCGCGCCGGGCGGGACGGAGCGGTACACCACGTCCACGCTGACCATCGCGCCCTGGCGGAACGCCACGGGAATCCCGAGGAACACCATCCAGATCAGCGACAGGCGGATCAGGATCTCGCTCCATTCCGCCGGCTGCTCCAGCACGAAGCGCGTGACGATCTGGAACATGCCCAGCGTGCTGGCCACCACCAGCATGAAGCACGCGCCGGCCATGGCCAGGCCGCTGGTGAAGCGCTCGATGCGCAGGAAAGTTTCTTTCACGGCTCCCCCTTCACGAAGCAAAGCCCGCGCGAGCGGGCTTTGTTCCCACACCGGGTTCCGGACGGAACCCGGGTCTCTCCCTCACGGACTTACTTGACGTTCCGGATCTTCTCGATGTTGGCCTTGCCGAACTGCTTTTCGAACTCGGCATTCACCGGCGCCAGCGCCTGCACGAACTTGGCCTTGTCGACATTGTCGATCACGGTCATGCCCTTGGCGCGCAGGTCGGCCACGCCCTTGGCGTCGTCCTCGTCCACGCGCGCGCGGTTGGCCTTGGTGCCTTCCTTGGCGGCGTCGAGGAAGGCCTGCTTGTCGGCCGCGGACAGCTTGTCGAAGGACGCCTTGTTCATCAGGAAGATGGCCGGCGAGTACACGTGCCCCGTCAGCGTCAGGTGCTTCTGCACCTGGTCGAACTTGGCGGAAATGATCACGGACAGCGGGTTCTCCTGGCCGTCCACCGTGCCCTGCTGCAGGGCGGTGAACACCTCGGGGAAGGCCATGGGGGTGGTGATGATGCCGAAGCCCTTGTAGGCCGCGATGTGCACCGGGTTCTCCATGGTGCGCATCTTCAGGCCCTTGAGGTCCTCCGGCCCCTTCACGTCCCGCTTGCTGTTGGTCATGTGGCGGAAGCCGTTCTCGGCCCAGGCCAGCGCCTTGAAGCCCTTGGAATCGAATTTCTGCAGCATCTCCTGGCCGATCGGGCCGTCCAGTACCGCACGGGCATGGGCCTTGTCGCGGAACAGGAAGGGCACGTCCAGGATCTTGGTCTCGGGCACGAAGTTCGGCACCGGGCCGGTGGAGGAGAAGGCGAGTTCCTGGGTGCCCAGCTGCACGGCCTCGATGGACTCGCGCTCGCCGCCCAGCGAGCCGTTGTAGAAGGTCTGGACCTTGTAGCGGCCGCCGGTGCGCTTCTCGACTTCCTTGGCGAAGGTGTCGATCGCGATGCCCTGGTGGGAATTCTGCGCGGTGGAAATGCTGATCTTCATCGTGGTCTGGGCGGCCGCCAGCGAGCTGGCGAGCAGGCCGGCGGACAGCACGGCGAAGAGCTTGGTGAACTTCATGGAGTCTCCTGGGGCGGGTACGGCGAAAGTGGCGGCAATCATGCCCGAGTGCGGGAGCCGGTCGCCACGGGAGTTGTACCGACCCGCGGCGTCAGCTTGGTGCAAAGCAGCGGCGCGTGGATGTGCCACGCGCCAAGCCTCACATGTTCGCGTAGTTCGGCCCGCCGCCGCCCTCGGGCGTGACCCACACGATGTTCTGCGTCGGGTCCTTGATGTCGCAGGTCTTGCAGTGCACGCAGTTCTGCGCGTTGATCTGCAGCCGGTCGGTGCCGTCCTCGTTCTTGACGAATTCGTAGACGCCCGCCGGGCAGTAGCGGCTTTCCGGCCCCGCGTACTTCGCCAGGTTCACCTGGACCGGCACGGAGGCATCCTTCAGCGTCAGGTGCGAGGGCTGGTCCTCGGCGTGGTTGGTGTTGGAGATGAACACCGAGGACAGGCGGTCGAAGGTCAGCTTGCCATCCGGCTTGGGGTAGGCGATGGGCTGGCACTCCGCCGCCGGCTTCAGGTACGCGTGGTCCGGCTTGTCGCGCCTCAGCGTCCACGGGACGTTGCCGCGCAGCAGCCACTGCTCGATGCCGTTCATCACCGTGGCGGGGATCAGGCCCTTCTTGAACCAGGCCTTGAAGTTGCGCGACTTGGTCAGCTCCGTGTACAGCCAGCTCTGCTCGAAGGCTTCGGGATAGGCGCTCAGCGCGTCGTGCTGGCGGCCGGCCACGATCGCGTCGAAGGCTGCGGCTGCCGCCAACATGCCGGTCTTGATGGCGGCGTGGCTGCCCTTGATGCGGGCCGCGTTCAGGAAGCCGGCGTCGTCGCCCACCAGCACGCCGCCCGGGAAGACGGTCTTGGGCAGGCTCAGCAGGCCGCCTGCGGTGATGGCGCGCGCGCCGTAGGAGATGCGCTTGGCCGGCTTCACGCCCTGGCTCTCGTCGCCTTCGAGGTACCAGCGGATGTTGCGGTGGGTCTTCCAGCGCTGCATCTCCTCGAACGGGCTCAGGTAGGGGTTGGCATAGTCCAGGCCGGTGATGAAGCCCAGCACCACCTGGTTGTTCTCCATGTGGTACAGGAAGGCGCCGCCGTAGGTGCTGTTGTCCAGCGGCCAGCCCGCGGTGTGGAGCACCAGGCCCGGCTGGTGGCGCTTGGGATCGATCTCCCACAGTTCCTTCACGCCGATGCCGTAGGCCTGCGGGTCGCAGTCCTCGTCGAGCTTGAAGCGGCGGATGACCTGCTTGCCCAGGTGGCCGCGCGCGCCCTCGGCGAACACGGTGTACTTCGCGTGCAGTTCCATTCCCAGCTGGAAGTTCTCGGTGGGCTCGCCGTCCTTGCCGACGCCCATGTTGGCGGTGGCCACGCCCTTGACCGCGCCGTTCTCGTCGTACAGCACTTCGGCGGCCGGGAAGCCGGGGAAGATCTCGACGCCCAGGGCCTCGGCCTGCTGGGCCAGCCAGCGAGTGACGTTGGCCAGGCTCACCACGTAGTTTCCGTGGTTCTGGAAGACCGGGGGCAGCATGAAGTTGGGGACGCGGAACGAGGAGTCTTCGCCCAGGAAGATCATCGCGTCGTCGGTCACGGGCTGGTTCAGGGGCGCGCCCTTGGCTTTCCAGTCCGGGATCAGCTCGGTCAGCGCGCGCGGGTCCATCACGGCGCCGGACAGGATGTGCGCGCCCGGTTCGGAACCCTTTTCGAGCACGACGACCGACACCTCCTTGCCCTCGCGGGCAGCCAGCTGCCGCAGGTGGATCGCCGTCGACAGGCCAGCGGGCCCCCCGCCGACGACGACCACGTCGTATTCCATCGCTTCGCGCGGTCCGTATTGGGCGATGAGTTCTTCTTGGGTCATGGTCTTCCGTCGACAGTGGGTGACATGCGCGGCCTGCGGCGCCGCCGAGCCTGCAATTCTATGCGGCGGGCAGTCCAGCGGACACCCACGATCTGTCGGGTCGTGTCGCCTTCATTCCAGGCGCCTCGAGCGGGCTGGACGCGCGGTTCCATGCGCTTGGACAGGCCGAAGCGCCCCTCCTTGTGGGAGCGCGGCGGGCATCCGGCGGCCGCCGCCGGCGTCAGCGGGTGAGCACGAGCTTGTGGTACAGGCCGCCGAAGTAGGTCTTCTTCTCCGCGTGCACCGGCTCGTCCGGCAGGAAGGCCTCGACGCCGTGGCGCCACAGGTCCATGGCAAAGGGCTCCAGGTGCTTGAACACCAGCCGGATCAGCGGGCGCATCGGATGCCAGGCGACGGGCCGGTGGTAGTCCACGATCACCACCTTGCCGCCCGGGCGCACCACCCGCAAGGCCTCGGCCAGCGTCTTGCGGCGCACCGCCTCCGGCTGCTCGTGCAGCAGGAAGAACAGCAGCACCTGGTCGTAGCAACCATCCGGGCCACCCAGGGCGGACGAGTCGCCGTGCAGCAGGGCCACGCGCTCGTCCGGCGGAAGCTTGCGCCGCAGGTTGTCGAGCTGCACCGGCAGGATGTCCAGCACGTCGAGGCTCGCTTCGGCCGCCAGCCGCTCGCGCAGCCGGGGCGTGAGGTTGCCGTAGACGCAGGCCATCTGCAGGGTGCGGCCGTGCACCGTGTCGCCCAGTTCCGCCAGCGCGGCATCGCACAGCCGCACGTAATTGTTGAAGAGGATCAGGTTGACCAGCCACTCGCGCTCGAATACCTGGATGGCCTGCGGGCGCACGTAGGCCCACCAGTAAGCCTCTTCGAGATAGCGTGGGACCGACAAGTTGCACGGGATCACGAGTTCGTCTGGTGCTTTCATGCGGTCCTGTGGGGGTGTTGTCGTTGTTCGAGCTCTACGAACCGAGCGCCGTCAGGCTGGCGGCGGCCACCAGCGTGACCGCCAGCGCGGCGCCGTAGCAAAGCAGGCGCGCCGCAAGCCCTGCGTGCACGCCGACATCGTGCAGGCTGTAGAAGATGCGGTGCGCCGCATGCCAGGCGAACAGCGCGATCACGAAGAACAGGAAGGCCTTGCCCACCCAGTTCTGCGCGAAGGCGAGCATGCGCGGGTAGCTCATGAAATCCGCCGGCAACAGCAGGCCCAGCGGCACGAGCACGCCGGTGATCAGCACCAGCATCGGCCCGAGCAGCGCCGACAGCATCCCGCCCGCGCCGAACAGGCCCCAGAAGATGGGGGCGTGGGAGCGCTTGCGGCTCGGGGTGGGCGTCATGGCTTGAGCATCCAGGCCAGCGCGAACAGCACGAGCGCCGCAGCCACCGCCGCGGCCAGGCCGGCGCGGGTGACGGTCGCCGCCGCGACGCGATGTCCGCCCACGAAGAGCATCGGCATCGTCTTGGGCATGATCTCGAACCAGCTGACCGCATGCAGGACCATCGCGGCCAGCAGCACCAGGTGGAACACGATGGAGGGCCAGCTGCGCAGCGCCTGCAGCCAGCCGTCGAAGGCGGCCTGCCCCTGCGCCAGGCGCACCACGCCCATCATCAGGATGAGGGCGTAGGCCGCCACGGCCAGCGACGTGCCCTCGCGCCACATGTACCGCACGAAATAGGGGTCGCGCGTCCACCAGCGGGTCATGGTGCGCACGTAGGGCTTCCTCATCGCGCGCTCCCCTTGGATGCCACGAAGCGCAGGAAGTAGTCCTTGGCGCTGGCCACCTTGTTCTGGTTCACCGCGTTGGCCGGGTCCACGCCCTTGGGGCAGACCTCGCTGCAGTAGCCGACGGCCGTGCAACTCCACACGCCTTCCTTGGCGTTCACCACCTGCATGCGCTCCTGCTGGGCGCCGTCGCGCGAATCGGCGTTGTAGCGATGCAGCAGCGCCAGGGCGGCGGGGCCGACGAACTTGTCGTTGAGTCCGTACTGCGGGCAGGCGGCGTAGCAGAGCAGGCAGTTGATGCAGGAGCTGTATTGCTCGAACAGTTCCAGCTCGCGCGGCGTCTGCAGGTGTTCGCCCTGTTCCAGGCTTCGCGGCTCTTTCGGCACGATGTACGGGGTGATGCTTTCGAGCTTGCCGATGAAGTCCTCGATGTTCACCACCAGGTCGCGTTCGATCGGGAAATGCGCCAGGGCTTCGACCCGCAGGCCGCCTGGCGCGTAGTCGCGCAGGAAGGTCTTGCATCCCAGCCGCGGCTTGCCGTTGATCATGATGCCGCAGCTGCCGCAGATGGCCATGCGGCAGCTCCAGCGCAGGCTCAGCGAGCCATCCAGTTCGTCCTTGATCGCCAGCAGCCCCTGCAGCACCGACATGTCGTCGGTGTAGGGCAGGTCGAATTTCTGCCACCATGGAGCGTCGTCCTGCTCGGGGCGGTAGCGCAGGACTTCGATGGGAATCGTCTTCATGGGACCGCCTCGGCCTCGGCCTTTTCGCCCGCGGCGCCGTATGCGCGCACCCCCGGGCGGGACTTGGTGATGCGCACGTCGGAGTAGGCGATGCGTGGCGCATCGTCGCCCTGGTAGTGTGCCAGCGTGTGCTTGAGGAAGTTCGCGTCGTCGCGCTCCGTGAACCCGTCCAGGCGCTGGTGCGACCCGCGCGATTCCCGGCGTTCCAGGGCCGAATGGGCGATCGCCTGGGCCACGTCCAGCTGGTAGCCGAGCTCCAGTGCCAGCAGCCATTCGGTGTTCCAGACGCGCGAGTGGTCGTCGAGCTTGATCCGCTTGCAGCGCTGCTTGAGTTCCGCGAGCTTGTCGCAGGTCGCCTGCATCTCCGCCTGCGTGCGGTAGATGCCGCAGCCTTCCTCCATGCTCATGGCCATTTCGCGGCGCAGCGTGGCGATGCGCTCGGTGCCGCCCTGCGCGGACAGCAGCGCCCCTGCTCTCGCCTGCACCTGCCCGGCGAGCGCCGTGAGGCGGCCCGCATCGACGCGACCGGCCTGCACCGCGTGGCGGGCGGCTGCCTCGCCGGCGACCTTGCCGAACACCAGCAATTCGGTCAGCGAGTTGGAGCCCAGGCGGTTCGCACCGTGCAGCCCGATGCTGGAGCACTCGCCCGCCGAGTACAGGCCCGCCAGCGAAGCGCTGGTGTCGAACGCGGCTTCGATGCCGCCCATGGTGTAGTGCACTGCGGGCAGCACGGGGATCGGAGTCTTCGCCGGATCGACGCCCAGGTATTCCTCGGCCAGTTCGCAGATCAGCGGCAGGCGCTCGCGCAGCTTCTTTTCGCCCAGGTGGCGCAGGTCCAGGTGCACGACCGCGGCGCCGTTCGGCCCGTCTATGGTCTGCCCCTTGCGCTTCTCGTGCCAGTAGGCCTGGCTCAGTCGGTCGCGCGGGCCGAGTTCCATCGCCTTGTTGCGCGGCGTCGGTTCGGCCGGCCCGAGGCCGTAGTCCTGCAGGTAGCGGTAGCCATCCTTGTTCAAAAGGAAGCCGCCTTCGCCGCGGCAGGCCTCGGTGAACAGCAGGCCGGTGCCCGGCATGCAGGTGGGGTGGTACTGGACGAACTCCATGTCGCGCAGCGGCACCCCGTGCCGGTAGGCGAGCGCCATGCCATCCCCCGTGACTATGCCGCCGTTGGTGTTCTCGCGGAACACGCGGCCGGACCCACCGGTGGCAATGACCACCGCCGGCGCCTGGATCAGCCGGAATTCGCCGGTGCCGATTTCGATGGCGACCACGCCCTGCACGGCGCCCCCCTCCACCACGAGGTCGACCGCGAAATGCTCGTCGAAGCGCCGGATCGAGGGGTACTTGATCGAGGTCTGGAACAGCGTGTGCAGCATGTGGAAGCCGGACTTGTCGGCCGCGAACCACGTGCGCTCGATCTTCATGCCGCCGAACGCCCGCACGTTCACGTGGCCGTCGGCCTTGCGGCTCCAGGGGCAGCCCCAGTGCTCCATCTGCACCAGCTCGCGGTGGGCGTGTTCCACGAAGAAATCCACCACGTCCTGCTCGCACAGCCAGTCGCCGCCGGACACCGTGTCGTGGAAGTGGGCTTCGAGGCTGTCGTGCGCCTGGGTGACGGCGGCGGCGCCGCCCTCGGCCGCCACGGTGTGGCTGCGCATCGGGTAGACCTTGGAGACGAGCGCCACGGTGAGCGCCGGGTTGGCCTCGGCCACCGCGATGGCTGCGCGCAGGCCGGCGCCGCCAGCCCCGATGATCGCGACGTCTGCCTTGAAGGTGTCCATGTCAGGTGCGACCGGCCACCGTCGCGGCGAAAAGAACGGTGGCGCGCTGGCTCAACGATTCCATCCCGCATCCTTGCCCGAAACCAGCCGTCTGGCAAGCTGGATCAAAGGGCAACTTGCGCGACGGCCAAATCCGCGATCGCGCTTCGCGCGGTCCGAACCGGGCCGGGATTTCTTCTGGAGACATGGGGGTCTCGTCGATAATGGTTTGCACCGGCGCCTTGCGCGCCACGCCGCGGGGCCGCCGCATTCCTTGCGCGTGCCGAACGCCAGCGAACGATCGTGCTATTCGAATTCTAGAGAGGACTCCCAGTGGCTTACAGCATCGACTTGTCCGGCCGTGTCGCCTTCGTTACCGGCGCGTCCAGCGGCCTGGGCGCGCAGTTCGCCAAGGTGCTTTCGCGTTCCGGCGCCGCCGTGGTGCTGGCCGCCCGCCGCATCGAGAAGCTGAAGGACCTGCGCGCGCAGATCGAGGGAGAGGGCGGCGACGCCCACGTGGTCGGGCTGGACGTGACCGACGTCGACAGCATCAAGGCGGCGGTGGCGCATGCCGAGACCGAGATGGGATCGATCGACATCCTGGTCAACAACTCGGGCGTCAGCACCACCCAGCGGATCCAGGACGTGACGGAGGAGGACTTCGACTACGTGTTCGACACCAACGTCAAGGGCTCCTTCTTCGTCGCCCAGGAAGTGGGCAAGCGCATGCTGGCGCGCTCGCGCGGCTCCGCGCCCGGCAGCTTCACGGGCGGCCACATCATCAACATCGCCTCGGCGGCGGGCCTGCGCGTGCTGCCGCAGATCGGCGTGTACGCGATGAGCAAGGCCGCCGTGGTGCACATGACCAAGGCCTTCGCGCTGGAATGGGGCCGCTTCGGCATCAACGTCAACGCGCTGTGCCCGGGCTACATCGACACCGAGATCAACCACCACCACTGGCAGACCGAGCAGGGCCAGAAGCTGTTGCAGATGCTGCCGCGCAAGCGCGTGGGCAAGCCCGAAGACCTGGACGCGGCGCTGCTGATGCTCGCCTCGGACCGCAGCCACTTCATCAACGGCGCGATCATCTCCGCCGACGACGGCTTCAGCCTCTAGCCGGGGCGGCGGCCCGGATGCTCGGCGGCGTGCTCGCCGGCCTCGCGGCCGGCGCCCTTTGGGGGCTCGTCTTCGTCGCGCCGCGCATGGCCCCCGGCTTCAGCCCGGTGGATCTCGCCGCGGGCCGCTTCGTCGCCTATGGGCTGGTCGCCGCGCTGGTCTGCGCCGCAACGCGCAGGCCGCTTCCCAGCGCGCGCCAGGCGCTCTCGGCGGTCGGGTTCAGCCTGCTCGGGTTCACCGGCTACTACCTGCTGCTGGTGCTGGCCATCCGCGATGCCGGCACCGAGGTGCCCAGCCTCGTCATCGGCACCATCCCGATCTGGGTGATGCTGCTCGGCAAGCCGGGGCACCTGCGCTGGGGAGCGCTGGTGCCCGGCATCGTGTTCACCGCCGCGGGGCTGGCGCTGATGACGGTCTCCACCCACGGAGCAAGTGCGGCGCCGGCAGCGAACTACTGGCGCGGCATCCTCTGGGCCTGCGCTTCGCTGGCGGCCTGGACCGCCTTCGCGCTGCTGAACGCAGCCTGGTTGAAGCGCCATCCCGAGGTGAGCGCCACCGACTGGGCCAACTGGCTGGGACTGGCGACCGGCGTCGGCGCGCTGGTGCTTTGGGGCGTGGCGGGCTCGGACCTCGCCGTCATGCGCACGCAGCCGGATGCGCCGCTGTTCCTCGCGGTGGTGCTGGCCACCGGAGCTGGCTCCGCCTGGCTGGCCACCATCCTGTGGAACCTCGCGAGCCAGCGCCTGTCGGCCAGCCTGTGCGGCCAGCTGATCGTGAGCGAAACGCTGTTCGCGCTGGCCTACTCCTTCGCCTGGGACGGGCGCTGGCCGGCGCCGGCGCAATGGGCCGCCGTGGTCCTGTTCACCCTGGGTATCCTCGCATCCATCAAGGCGCACCGATGAAGCTCGAACTTCCCGCAACGAAGAAGCTGGTCCACACCATGCAGGTCCCCATCCGCTGGGGCGACATGGACGCGATGGGCCACGTGAACAACACGATCTACTTCCGCTACCTGGAGATCGCGCGCATCGAGTGGTTCCGCACCATCGGCTGCAACGTGAACCCGGAAGGCGAGGGTCCGCTGATCGTCAACGCGTTCTGCAACTTCCACAAGCAGCTGGAGTACCCGGGCGACATCGTGGTGAAGATGTACGCGAGCGACCCGGGGCGCAGCAGCTTCGAGAGCTGGGGGACGATCGCGCGCGTGGACGATCCCGAGACCGTCTACGCCTCCGGCGGCGCCACCACGGTGTGGGTGGACTTTCCCAAGCAGAAGTCCGTGCCCATGCCGGACTGGTTCCGCGAAATCCTCAGCTAGGCTTCTTCTCGCGCGGCACCCGTCCCAGCAGGTAGAACTCGGGGTTGGGCAGCATGTTGGAGAAGCTGGCCATGCGGTTGGACAGGCCGAAGAAGGCGGTGATCGCCGCGATGTCCCAGATGTCCTCGTCGTCGAAGCCATGCGGATGCAGCGACTCGAAATCGGACTCGCCCATCTCGTGCGAGCGCAGGCACACCTTCATCGCAAAGTCGAGCATCGCGCGCTGGCGCGGCGTGATGTCGGCCTTGCGGTAGTTCACCGCGACCTGGTCGGCCACCAGCGGCTTCTTTTCGTAGATGCGCAGGATCGCGCCGTGCGCCACCACGCAGTAGAGGCACTGGTTGGCGGCGCTGGTGGTCGTGACGATCATCTCCCGCTCGCCCTTGGTGAGCGATCCCGTCTCCTTGAGCATCAGCGCGTCGTGGTAGGCGAAGAAAGCCCGCCATTCCGCGGGGCGCCGGGCCAGCGCCAGGAACACGTTGGGGACGAAGCCGCTCTTTTCCTGCACCTCCAGGATGCGCGTGCGCATGTCCTCGGGCAGGTCCTTCAGTTCGGGCATCGGGTAGCGGTTCATGCAGGGTCTCCTAGGTGGTCCAAGCGTACCGCAGGGGAGGGCCGTTCGCGCATTCCGCGGCGGTATGCTCGCGGCTTCCTTTCACTGGAGAAGCGCGATGTCGCTCCTGTCGCAGGACCCCGAAACGCAAGCCGGCCTCGCCACCCGCCGCAAGGTGCTGGGCGACGGTTATGTCGATGCCGCCCTCGGCAAGGTGACCCCGTTCACCGCACCGCTGCAGGAACTGGTGACCAAGCACGCCTGGGGCAACACCTGGCAGCGGCCGGGGCTGGACCTGCGCACCCGCAGCATCGTCACCGTGGCGATGCTGGTCGGGCAGGGCAAGATGCATGAGCTGAAGATCCATGTCCGCGGGGCGCTCAACAATGGCGTCACGCCGGAAGAGCTGCAGGAGATCTTCCTGCACGCCAGCGTCTACTGCGGCTTCCCCACCGCGCTCGACGCCTTCCGCACGGCTTCCGAAGTCATCGACGGCAAGTAAGGCGACGCTGCGCCGCGTCGCCGAAAGTGAGCGTTGCGCCAAGCTGTGACGGCAAGGCCCGGCGCGCGCGGCTTTCCGCTAGGGTGAGGCATGGGCGACACGCAGCGGACTCGGGCATTGGCAGTGGCAGCATGTGCTGTCGCCAGTGCCATCGTCCTGGCTGTGTACCTTGGCGGCGGTGCCCGGCGCCAGCCCGCCGGGCCTCCGGCCGCCGCCACGGCGCAGACCACCGTCGCCTCCGCCACCGCGCCTGTTGCGGCGCGCCCCTTGGCTCAGCCGCAGGCGGCGAGCGTTGCCGGCAGCGGTGTCGCCGGCAGCAGCTGTCCCGGGGACACGCTGGCCCAGGCGGGCGCAGCGAGGGATGGCCTGTTCCAGCTGGAGCCCGCCCTGTCTCCCGACGCCAAGGCCTCCGCCCTCGTCGCGGTCGCGCGCGAAGCGCAGCAGCAGGGCCGCGTGCGCGATGCGGAAGTCGCGCTCATCGCCGCCTGCCACGCCGCGGAACGCGAGGGCGGCCCGCGCTCGGCCCCGCTGGCCGAAGTGAAGTCGCAGCTGGGCCAGCACTACGTGGGCCTGGCGACGCATGAAACCGACGGGACCCGGCGCCAGGAATTCCACGACCGGGCCGAAAGCCTGTGGGCGCAGAGTGCCGATGCCTATGCCGCGTCCCTGGGCCGCAATGCGTCCAAGACGCGGATGGCCAGGCAGCGGCTGGCCTCGCTGGAGCAGGTGGTGGTGACCAACCCGGCCACCGCCAGCATGGGCGCCGCGGGCGCCGCCTCCCCGGCGACCGAACGCGCCGCCACCGCGATGGCCAACCTGCCGCCGCCGGCGCTGGTGCGCAGCGATCCCGAGCTCGCGCAACTGGAGAGCGACATCGCGCGGCTGCAGGAACAGGCGCGCCGCGTCAGCCGCGATCCCGCCGGGATGCGCCGGCGCGAGGCGCAGGCGCTGGCCCAGCGCGATGCCCGCTGCCAGGACAAGGCCTGCCTGACGCGCTGGTACGCGCAGCGGCGCCGCCAGCTGCTGGCGGAGTTCTGAACCGCGCCGCTCAGGCGGCGACCCGTGATGGCGGCGTGACCGGGCGCAGGATAGCCGTGTAGAGGCGGCCTTCGCCGGCGTCCGCCACCGAAATCGACGCTTGCGCGTGAAAGGTGCTTCCGTCCGCCCGCAGGCCCTCGACGAGACGGCCGCCGGCCATTCGCCGCGACCCGCCGTCGACCATCTGCAGCCGCAGCTTCTCGTGCACGCCGCGAACGGACAGCGGGACGAGCGATTCCAGCGGCTGGCCGAGCGCGGCCTCTTCCGTCCGGCCGAACATTGCCTCGGCGGCGCGGTTGAACAGGACGATGCGGCCGTTTTCGTCGGCCGTCACGATCGCGTCCGTCGCGGTGTCGAGGATGGTGCGCATGCGCGCCTCGCTGCGCGCGAGCGCGGCGTGGGCGTCCTCCACCGCCGCGTGGGCATGCTCGAACGACACGCCCAGCTGCAGCGCCTCCTGGAACACGGGGGCCGGCAGCTTCAACCTGGCCCGATGGCCGCTGGCCCGCACCGCGGCGCCGAGCGCCTCGACCGCGTCGTGCAGGCGGCTGGCGAGCCCCCAGGCGAGGGCGAGGGTGGCCGCCAGCACGAGGGCGCCACCGACCATCAGCAACGCGATGGCGCGCCGGCCCGGGGCCACCAGTTCGTCGCGCGGAATCCCGATCACGACCGACCAACCGGTGCGCTGCGAGCGGCTGAAGGCGGTGACCACCGGCACGCCGTCGACCGTCGTGCCTTCCACGGCGTCCTCCGGCACCTCCGCGATGCGCGCCAGCAGCGCGGCGCGCGCCCGCGTCCCGACGAAGCGCTCCTGTTCGTGGCTGCGCGCGACGACCGCACCGGAGCGGTCCAGCACTGCCGCGATCCAGTTGGCGGGCAGCTTCTGCCGCAGCAGGACGTCGTACAGGGCAGCCGGCGCGATGGTGGCCGTGAAGGCGCCCGCGCGATCGGCGGTCGCACCTTCGCCGCTGGCCGGAACGGGGACGCTGACCCCGGTCAGGAAGCGGCCCGTGGGCGGCGAACGGAACAGGTCCATCACGATGGGCGCGCGTTCCTGCAGTGCCTCCAGCACCGGCGGCAAGGCCTGCGCGGGCAGGGGCGCGCCGTAGGGCACCGCGCTGTTCATCACCTGGGTGCCGCCGGCGTCGACCAGCATCACGCCGTCGAACTGCTCGGCCTTCTGCAGCAGCATCGCGTCGGCCTGCAGGCGCTCGTGCTGGCCGGAGGCGGCAGCGGGTGAATGGGCCAGGGCGAGCAGGGCGCGCTGGGTGCCCTGCAGCCGGTCGTCCACGGCGGCCATCAGGGCGCGCGCGGTGGCGACGGTGTCTTCCTCGACCTGCGCGCGCTGGCGGTGGTATTCGTAGCCGACGAAGCCCAGCGAAAGCGCGGCCATGGGCACCACGCAGGCACAGGCCAGCAGCAGCAACAGTTGTCTCAGGGTCGGCAACGACCTCAATCCTTGTTCTTTTCTCATCCGCTCTCCGCACGATAGCGCGCGGGGACGGGGGCGCAGCTTGCGCCAGGTCAAGCCTGGTTCAGCTGCCCGCGATCAGCTTGTGCACCAGGTCCGCCGTGGTGCTCGCGCGGTACTTGCGCATCAGGCGCGCCCGGTAGATTTCCACGGTGCGGTGGCTGATGCTGAGGGTCTTGCCGATTTCCTTGGAGGTCAGGCCGTCGAGCAGGCGCGCGGCGACCTCGCGTTCGCGCGCGGTGAGCTCCGCCTTCACCGGGCGCTGCGCGCTCAGGTCCTCGAAGGCCCAGATACCCGCTTCGTGCGGCGCCTCGCGGTTCAGGGCCCGACCGGTCACGTGGCACCAGAACACCTCGCCGCTGCTGCGCTTCATGATGCGGTCGTCGGCGTAGTGGCCGCTGGCGTTGAGGATCGGCACCATGCGCTTGCCCAGGCGCTCGTACTCCTCGGGCGTGGGATACAGCATCAGGAAGGACTGGCCGGTCAGGGTCTCGCGCGACCATCCGAACATCTCGCAAAGGTGCGCATTGCAGTCCACAATCACCCGGTTGCGCGACAGGCAGAGTCCCACGGGCGCGAGCTCGAATGCCAGCCGGTAATCGAGTTCCATCGGGGCCATCCTCTACGGAGTACTACGTAACATGCTAGGTAGTATCGTACGCCTCATCCGGGCCGCTCCCGCGCGCCCGCGTCCTTCAAGCAGGAGAGTGGAGTGAACAAGATCTATCCCAGTGCGGCCGCCGCGATCGACGGCGTCGTCAAGAGCGGCCAGCTCCTGGCTGTCGGCGGCTTCGGCCTGTGCGGCATCCCCGAGGCGCTGATCGACGCGGTCAAGGCCAGCGGGGTCAAGGACCTCACGGTCATCTCCAACAACGCGGGGGTCGACGACTTCGGCCTGGGCAAGCTGCTGCAGACGCGGCAGATCAGGAAGATGATCTCGTCGTACGTCGGCGAGAACAAGGAGTTCGAGCGCCAGTACCTGGCGGGCGAACTCGCGCTGGACTTCACGCCGCAGGGCACGCTGGCCGAGAAGCTGCGCGCCGGCGGCGCGGGCATCCCGGCCTTCTTCACCAAGACCGGCGTCGGCACCATCGTCGCCGACGGCAAGGAACTGCGCGAGTTCGACGGCGAGACCTACGTGATGGAGCGCTCGCTGGTGCCGGACGTCGCGCTGGTGAAGGCCGACGTGGCCGACCGCTCGGGCAACCTGCGTTTCAACCTGACCGCGCGCAACTTCAATCCCGCCGCGGCGATGGCCGGGAAGATCTGCATCGTGGAAGTGGAGCGCATCGTCGCCACCGGCGAGATCGCCCCCGACGACGTGCACCTGCCCGGCATCTACGTGCACCGCATCGTGCACAACCCCACGCCGGAAAAACGCATCGAGAAGCGCACGCTGCGCGACCGCAAGTAAGGAGAAGACATGCCCTGGACCCAAGACCAGATGGCCGCGCGCGCGGCCAAGGAACTGCAGGACGGCTTCTACGTCAACCTCGGCATCGGCATCCCCACGCTGGTGGCGAACTTCGTCCCGGACCACATCGAGGTGTGGCTGCAGAGCGAGAATGGCATGCTGGGCATCGGCCCCTTCCCCTACGAGGACGAGGTCGACCCCGACCTGATCAACGCGGGCAAGCAGACCGTCACCACCATCAAGGGCTCGTCGATCTTCGGCAGCCACGACAGCTTCGCGATGATCCGCGGCGGCAAGATCAACCTCTCGATCCTGGGCGCGATGCAGGTCAGCGAGAAGGGCGACCTGGCCAACTGGATGATCCCCGGCAAGATGGTCAAGGGCATGGGCGGCGCGATGGACCTGGTTGCCGGCGTGCCGCGGGTGATCGTGCTGATGGAGCACGTGGCGAAGAAGAAGGACGGCACCGAGGACCTGAAGATCCTGCCCGAATGCACGCTGCCCCTCACGGGTGTCGCCGTGGTCGACCGCATCATCACCGACCTGGGCGTGTTCGACGTCACGCCGCAGGGCCTGAAGGTGGTGGAGCTCGCCCCCGAGGTGAGCTTCGAAACGGCCCAGTCCAAGACTGGCGTCAAGCTGCTGAAGTAAGCCGTGCGTTGAACGCACAGCAGGCCCTCGCCGGTCTCTGGCAGCTCGCCCGGCTGCCGGAGGAGGCGCTGGGCTTCGCTCGCCTGACGGGATCGGATCCCGTCTACCCCTCATCCTTCAGGGTCGCCACGGCCGCCCAGTCCACCATCGCCGCCGCCGCGCTCGCCGCCTGCGAGCTCGGGCACGTCCGCGGCACGCCTCGCCAGTCGGTGCAGGTGGACGCCGTGCATGCGGCCGCCGAGTGCGTCGGCTGGTTCAGCATCGACGGCCGCGTGCCGGAGCTCTGGGACAAGTTCTCCGGCCTGTACCGCACCGGCGATGGCTGGGTGCGGGTGCACGCGAACTTCCGCCACCACCGCGACGGCGCGCTGCGCCTGCTCGGGCTGGATCCGGCGAATGCCGAACGCCGCGACGCGGAAGCCGCGATGCTGCAATGGAAGGCGCTGGACTACGAGGAGGCGTCGGCCCGCGCGGGCCTGGTTGCCGCGGCGCTGCGCAGCTTCGCGCAATGGGACGCGAGTCCGCAGGGCCAGGCGATCGCGGCGTCGCCGCTGTTCACGATCACTCGGATCGGCGACGCGCCGGCCCGGCCGCTGCCGCCCCTGTCCGCCGAACAGCCGCCGCTGGAGGGGGTGCGCGTGCTGGACCTCACCCGCATCCTGGCGGGACCGGTCGGCGGACGCGCGCTCGCGGCCTATGGCGCCGACGTGATGCTGGTCAACGCGCCGCAGCTGCCCAACATCGAAGCGATCGCGGACACCAGCCGCGGCAAGCGCTCGGTCCTCCTCGACCTGCGCGACGCGGCCGACCGCGAGCACATGGATGCATTGGTGCAGGGCGCGCACGTGCTGGTGCAGGGCTACCGTCCCGGCGCGTTGCGGCAGCTTGGCTACGGGCCGGAGGATGCCGCGCAACGCTGCCCCGGCCTCGTCTATGTGTCCTTGTCCGCCTACGGCGCGCAAGGACCCTGGCGCGAACGCAGGGGCTTCGATTCGCTGGTCCAGACCGCGATGGGTTTCAACCTCGCGGAGGCCGAGGCCGCAGGCGACGCGTCCCGCCCGCGGCCGTTGCCGATGCAGATCCTGGACGAGGCGACGGGCTACCTGATTGCCCTCGGTGCCGCCGCCGCGCTCGCGCGCCAGCAGTGCGAAGGCGGCAGCTGGCACGTCGAAGTCGCGTTGGCTCGAACGGGCCAATGGCTGCGCCAGCTGGGTCCGGTTGATGGGGGCTTCGGCGTGCAGAAACCGGAGCTCGCGCGCTTCCTGGAAACGACGTCTTCCGCCTGGGGAACGCTGTGCGGCCTGTGGCACAGCGCCCAGCTCGGCCGCACTCCCGCGCGCTGGCGCCGCCCGTCGGAGCGGCCCGGGGACTCGCTGCCCCGCTGGTAACTTCCCATGGCCGCGCGGGATGCGCGCTGACAGGCGTTCACTCGCTTGGCCTGCGCACCGGGCGGAACTCGTGACTCATCATGCGGCCATCCAGGATCGCGCCGCGGTTGCGCACAAAGGGCACGCCATGAAACTGAAACTCGGACTCCTCATCGGGCTGCTGCTGGCCGGTGCCAACGCCATGGCCTGCTACACCGTCTACGACGCGAACAACCGCGTGGTCTACCGCGGGCCCGACGCCCCGGTGGACATGAGCCTGCCGCTGCGCGAAGCGCTGGCCGGCCGCTTCGCCGGCGGCGCCAGCATGGTGTTCGACCAGGGCGCTGCGTGCGCGCCGGTCGCCATCGCCCAGGTCGCCCGCACCGCCGTGCCCACGGTTCCGGCCAACACGATCCGCATGGAGCGCACCGGCCGGCAGATCTCGCCTTCCAGCGCCGCGCCGCTGCTGACCGACCGCCAGACGGCGCAGCGCCAGAACCTGCCGTACACCGTGATGTCCGGCGACGTGGTGATGGTGCCCGGCTACGCCGCGGCCCGCGCGGACCTGCCGCACTTCACCGTGATCCCGGCCGACACCGCGGTGGCGCGCACGGCCATGCCGCCCACGGCGTCGATGGGCGCCGGGCCCGCGGTCCGCGCGCAGACGGTGATCACCGAGATGCGCAATCCGCCCGTGACCATCATCGAGCAGGGCGGCAACGTCTCCGTGCAGCGCTACTGAGGCAGACCCTCGGCCCGGGATCGCCGGCGAGGGACGAAGATCAAAATCGCCGGCTCACGAAGGGCGAGCCCGCGAGGCCGAAGCGCCACGCCACGTCCGCAGCCTTGCTGATGCCGATGCGGGGACCCACCACCACGTCGTACTGCCGCTCGGGGGCCAGCACCTCGAACGGCTTCTGGTCGAGCCGGTGGCCGTTGAAGTCGTGCACGATCGCCAGCGCCTGGCCCACACGCCCCGGCCCCGAGCAGAGCAGGCGCACGTCGTGCAGGCCGCGCCGCTCGCACATCACGTCGATGCCCTGCAGCGGCTCCAGTGCGCGGATCAGCACGCCGGCGCCGTGGCCGTCCTCGCGGCAGACGAAGTTGAGGCACCAGTGGATGCCGTAGGAGCGGTAGACATAGGCGCGGCCCGGCGGCCCGAACATCGCGCGGTTGCGCGGCGTCGGGCCCGAATGGCTGTGCGAGGCCGGGTCCTCGCGGTCGTAAGCCTCGGTCTCGACGATGCGGCCGCCCACGCCGTCCACCAGCAGCACGGAGCCGATCAAGAGGCGTGCGACCTCGGGCGCATCGCCGCGGAAATCCGCCGGGCGCAGCCGCCTAGGCATCCGCCAGCTCTTCCGGGTTGTCCTCGCCCAGGAAGCCGCCGCTCTGGTGCGACCACAGGCTGGCGTAAAGGCCGCCCTGCGCCAGCAGCTGCTGGTGCGTGCCCTGTTCGACGATGCGGCCCTGGTCCATCACCACCAGCCGGTCGAGCGCCGCGATGGTGGACAGGCGGTGGGCGATGGCGATCACCGTCTTGCCGCGCATCAGTTCCTTCAGGCTCGCCTGGATCGCGGCTTCCACTTCGGAGTCGAGCGCGCTGGTGGCTTCGTCCAGCAGCAGGATGGGCGCGTCCTTGAGCATCACGCGGGCGATCGCGATGCGCTGGCGCTGGCCGCCCGACAGCTTGACGCCGCGCTCGCCCACGTGCGCGTCGTAGCCGGTGCGCCCGTGCGGATCGGTGAGCGTGGCGATGAAGCCGTGCGCCTGCGCGCGCCGCGCCGCCTGCACCATCTCTTCCTCGCTCGCCGTGGGACGGCCGTACAGCAGGTTGTCGCGCACCGAGCGGTGCAGCAGCGAGGTGTCCTGCGTGACCATGCCGATGCTGGCGCGCAGGCTGTCCTGCGTGACGCCGGCGATGTCCTGGCCGTCGATCAGGATGCGGCCGCCCTCCAGGTCGTAGAAGCGCAGCAGCAGGTTCACCAGCGTCGACTTGCCCGCGCCCGAGCGGCCGATCAGGCCTACCTTCTCGCCGGGCCGCACCACCAGGTCGAAGTCCTCCATGATGGGCTGCGGCTTGCCGTAGCCGAAGCGCACCTGGTCGAAGCGGACCTCGCCGCGCGTCACCTGCAGCGGCCGGGCGTCCGGCGCGTCCAGCACCAGCCGGGGACGGGTGAGGGTGCCGATGCCGTCCTGGATGGTGCCGATGGCCTCGAACAGCGACGCCATCTCCCACATCACCATGTGCGACATCGCGTTGACGCGCAGCGTCATCGAGGTGACCGCGGCGACGGCGCCGGGGCCCACCTGGCCCTGCGTCCACAGCCAGATGCCGTAGCCGCAGGCGGCGATGATCAGCCCCACCACCAGCGAGTGGTTGACGAACTGGAAGGTGGTCACCAACCGCATCTGGCGGTGGCCGGTGTTCATGAACTCGGTCATCGCCTGGCGCGCGAAGCCGGCCTCGCGCTGGGTGTGCGAGAACAGCTTGACCGTCGCGATGTTGGTGTAGGCGTCGGTGATGCGGCCGGTCATCAGGGCCCGCGCATCGGCCTGCGCCTTGCCGATGCGGCCCAGCCGCGGCACGAAGTAGCAGCAGGACGCCGCGTACAGCGCCAGCCAGCCGATGAAGGGCAGCATCAGCCGCGTGTCGAAGCTCCCCGCCAGCAGCAGCACGGTGACGAAGAACACGCCGGTGCTGATGATCACCTCGACGGTGGTGAACAGCATCTCGCGCACCGCCAGCGCCGTCTGCATCACCTTGGTGGTGATGCGCCCGGCGAAGTCGTCGGAGTAGAAGGACAGGCTCTGCCCCAGCATCATGCGGTGGAAGTTCCAGCGCAGCCGCAGCGTGAAGTTGATGGCGAGCGTCTGGTGCTTGATGAAGCTGTGCGCGACGGTGAGCGCGATGCTGCCGAGCAGCACCCCGGCGAACAGCAGCATGGCGCCGCGCTCCTGCTGCCACAGCTGGTCGGGCCGGGTGTTCGCCAGCCAGTCGACCACGTGGCCGAGCGCGGCGAACAGCCAGGCGTCGAACAGCGCGCCCAGCGTGCTCAACACGGCCATCAGCAGCAGGTAGCCGCGGGTGCCGGCCGTGCAGGCCCACACGAAGGAAAAGAAGGTCCTGGGCAGTTCCGGAGGCTCGGCTTCCGGATAGGGATGCAACAGTTTCTCGAACAGCCGGAACAAGGGGAGGGGGCTCCTTCAGGGGACTGGCGACGGGCGAAAGCGGCAGTATTGACGGAATCGCGGGGATGGCCACGCGGGCGGCTCCGGATGGCTTCCAGGGCCAGGCAAAACACTGTATAAACAAACAGTCATTTTCCTTGCCATGAACGCCCCCCGTCCCCAGCCCGACCTCGTCCTGCCGCCCCAGGTGTGGCGCGGCCGCGAGCTGGCGCAGGCGCAGGAAAAGACCCTGTCCACCGGCCACGCGCTGCTCGATGCGCAGCTGCCCGGAAGCGGCTGGCCGCTCGGCAACCTGGTCGAGATCCTGCAGCGCGAGGCCCAGCAGCATGTCTGGCAACTCGCGGGGCCGGCGCTGGCCGAGGCCATGCGCCGCACGCGCGATCCCGCCGTGCTGGTGCATCCACCTTACCAGCCTTTCGGGCCTGCGCTGCGCGAGCAGGGCATCGTTCCCGAGCACCTGCTGTGCGTGCAGGCGGAGCCGCCGGCCGCGCGCCTGTGGGCGACCGAACAGGCGCTGCGCTGCGCCGACGTGGGCGCCGTCTTCGCCTGGCTGCCCCGGGCCCGAGCCGAGGACCTGCGCCGGCTGCACCTGTGCGCGCAGGGCGGCGACAAACTGCTGCTGGTGTTCCGCGGCCTCGACGCACGCGACCAGTCGTCCCCCGCGCGCGTGCGGCTGCTGGTGCAGGGCTGCGATCCCATGGAGGTGCTCGTCCTCAAGCGCAGGGGGCCGCCCCTGCTGCAGCCCCTGCGGCTGCACGCGCAGCCGCAGAAATTGTCGGCGCTGCTGGCCGCCCGCAAGGCGCGCCGCCCAGCCGTGTCCCTCCCCACCTTCACCGGATCGCATGTACTGGATCGCACTCCTTCCCTCGCGCAATGAGGACGCGACGGCCTGGGGGTGGCGCGCCTTGCAGTACACGCCCCGGGTCGCCGTCGTCGACGAGGCCCTGCTGCTGGAGGCGGGCGCCTCCGAGCGCCTGTTCGGTGGCCGCAGGACGCTGCTGCGCTCCCTGCTGAAGGGGCAGGAGGAACTCGGCTACGAGGCCTGGGCGAGCGGGCCCACGTCGCTGGTCGCCCTCTCGCTGATGCGCCTGAAGCGCCGAGGCGATGCGCGTCCGGCGGACCTGCCCGACGGACTGCCGCTGGACAGCTTCACCGCGGCGGCACCGCACCTGCACACGCTGGAGCGCATCGGCTGCACGACGTTCGGGCAACTGCGCAGGCTGCCGCGCGCCGGACTCAGCCGCCGCTTCGGCGCGGGACTGCTGCAGGCGCTGGATGCCGCCTGCGGCCAGCGGCCCGAGCGCCATGCCTGGCTCACGCTGCCGGCCGCCTTCGACCAGAAGCTGGAACTGCAGGCGCTCGCCACGTCCGCCCCCGACCTGCTGTTCACCGCGCAGCACCTGCTCACGCGCCTGCAGGCCTGGCTGCAGGGACGCAACCTGGGCGTGCTGGCGCTGGAACTCGAATGGACGCTGGACCTGCGCAAGCTCGACGGCAGGCTGCTGCCCCCCAACGAGCGGCTGGAACTGCGCACCGCCCAGCCGACCCAGGACATGAAGCACCTGCGCCGGCTCGCCTCCGAGCAGCTGGCGCGCAGCAGCCTGTCCGCGCCGGCCAACCAGCTGCGCCTGCGCACGCTGCAGACCGTGCCCTGGGGCGGCATCACCACCAGCCTGCTGCCCGAGGACCACAAGCCGGGGGAACGGCTGCACCAGCTGGTGGAGCGCCTGAGCGTGCGGCTCGGCGAGGGCAACGTCACGGTGCCGCGCGCGTTGCAGGACCACCGGCCGGAAGGCATGCAGCTCTGGGTGCCGGCCCGCGCGGCCGGCGCCGCAGCCGCCGTGCGCGATGCCGCGAGCGACGCGCTCTATCCGCCGTGGCTGCTGCGTGCACCGCTGCGGCTGCAGGTGCAGGGGGACAAGCCCTGCTACCAGGGACCGCTGCAGCTGCTGACGCGCGCCCGCAGGATCGAAGCCGCGTGGTGGGACACGCAGGCGCGCGAGCCCGTGCTGCGCGACTACTTCATCGCCCGCAGCGAGCAGGCGGGCCTGCTGTGGATCTTCCGCGAGCGGCTGGCGGCCGACCAGGACCGTGCGCAGTGGTTCCTGCACGGGCTGTACGCCTGAGAAAAGCAGGAGATTTTCCAGTGACCTGGCTACCGGCGTATGCGGAGCTGCATTGCCTCTCCAACTTCAGTTTCCAGCGCGGCGCCTCGCACCCGCAGGAGCTGGTGCGACGCGCGCACGAACTTGGTTATGCGGCGCTGGCGCTCACCGACGAATGCTCGGTGGCCGGCGTGGTGCGGGCGCACGGCGAGGCGAAGAAGCTGGGGCTGAAGCTGCTGCTGGGATCGGAGTTCGCGCTCGACGGTTTCCGCCTGGTCGCGCTGGCGCGCAGCATCACCGGCTGGGGCAACCTGTGCGAGTTCATCACGCTGGCGCGGCGCGAAGCGGAGAAGGGCGAATACGTCTGTTCGCGGGAGACGAGCGACTTTGCGCTGCTGGACGAATGCGAGATCCTGCTCGTGCCGGAGCACACGCTGGCGCGCGACGAGATCCTGGAACGCGTGCAGTGGGCCGTGCAGCAGTTCGGCGGCCGCGCCTGGATCGCCGCCGAACWGCTGCTGGCCGGCGACGACGACCTGTGGCTRCAGACGCTGCAGGAGGTGGGTGATGAAACCGGCGTTCCCGTGGTGGCCGCGGGCGACGTGCACCTGCACGCGCGCTCGCGCAAGCCGCTGCAGGACGTGATGACCGCGGTGCGCCTGGGCCAGCCGGTTTCGGAATGCGGCTTCGCGCTGCAGCCGAACGCCGAGCGGCACCTGCGCCATCGCATGCGCCTGGCTTCGCTCTATCCCCCCGGCATGCTGGAAAACACGCTGGAAGTCAGCGACCGCTGCCGCTTCAGCCTGGAGGAGATCAAGTACCAGTACCCGCTGGAGACCGTGCCGGCGGGGCTCACGCCGCGGCAGGCGCTGCGCCGCTTCACGATCGAGGGCGCGCGCCAGCGCTATCCGCAGGGCGTGCCCTGGCGCGTGCGCCTGCAGCTGCTGCGCGAGCTCGACCTGATCTCCGACTGCGCCTACGAGATGTACTTCCTCACGGTGCACGACATCGTGGCCTTCGCGCGCTCGCAGGGCATCCTGTGCCAGGGGCGGGGCTCGGCGGCCAACTCCGCCGTCTGCTACTGCCTGGGCGTCACGGCGGTCGATCCCGCGCGCTCGGACCTGCTGTTCGAGCGCTTCATCAGCCGCGAGCGCAAGGAGCCGCCCGACATCGACGTCGACTTCGAGCACGAGCGGCGCGAGGAGGTGATCCAGTACATCTACCGCAAGTACGGCCGCGAGCGTTCCGCCATCACGGCGGTGGTGGCCAGCTACCGCGCGCGCAGCGCGATCCGCGACGTCGGCAAGGCGCTGGCCATCCCGGAGCCGCTGGTGGACGCCTTCGCCAAGGACCACTTCTGGTTCGACGAACGCGACCTGCGCGTGCAGAAGCTCGGCGAGATGGCGGCGGCCCTGGGCGTGGCAGTGCCGGCGAAGTCGCTGGCGCTGTGGATGGAACTGTCCGGGGAGCTGATGGGATTCCCGCGCCACCTGAGCCAGCACGTGGGCGGCTTCGTGCTGACGCAGGGCAAGCTCACGCGCCTGGTGCCGGTGGAGAACGCGGCGATGAAGGACCGCTCGGTGATCCAGTGGGACAAGGATGATCTGGACGAGATGGGCCTGCTCAAGGTGGACGTGCTCGCGCTGGGCATGCTGACCGCCATCCGCCGCTGCCTGGATTTCGTGGCGCAGCGGCGCGGCCGGCCCTTCACGCTCGCCGACATCCCGGACAAGGACGAGGCCACCTACGACATGATCTGCCGCGCCGACACGGTGGGCGTGTTCCAGATCGAGAGCCGCGCGCAGATGTCGATGCTTCCGCGCCTGCGCCCGCGCGAGTTCTACGACCTGGTGATCGAAGTGGCGATCGTGCGGCCGGGCCCGATCCAGGGCGGCATGATCCATCCCTACCTGAAGGCCCGCGAGCGGCTGCGCCGCGGCGAGGACGTGGAGTACGAAAGCGAGGCGCTCAGGCCCGCGCTGGAGCGCACGCTGGGCATCCCGCTGTTCCAGGAGCAGGTGATGCAGATCTCCATGATCGCCGCCGGCTTCTCCGCCGACGAGGCGGACCAGCTGCGCCGCTCCATGGCGGCGTGGAAGCGCAGCGGCGGCGTCCACCGCTTCCAGCAGCCGCTGATCCAGGGCATGCTGGCCAACGGCTACCGCCCCGAATTCGCCGAAAGCATCTTCAAGCAGATCCTGGGCTTCGGCGAATACGGCTTCCCGGAAAGCCACGCCTACAGCTTCGCGCTGCTGGCCTACGACTCCAGCTGGCTGAAATGCCACGAGCCCGAATGCTTCCTCGCGGCCATGCTCAATTCGCAGCCCATGGGCTTCTACGCGCCCTCGCAGCTGATCCAGGATGCGCGCCGCCACGACGTGCAGGTGCTGCCCGCGGACGTGGGCTTCTCCGACTGGGACTGCACGCTGCAACTCGATGCCGCGGCGCGGCCGCCGGTGCGGCTCGGGCTGCGGCTGGTGGCTTCGCTGGGCGAGGCGGGTGCGCAGCGGATCGTGCAGGCGCGGGCCGAGCGTCCCTTCGACGACGTGGAAGACCTCGCGCTGCGCGCGCAGCTGGACTTGAAGGACCTGCAGGCGCTGGCCGCGGCCGATGCGCTGCAGTCGCTGGCCGGCCACCGGCGCCAGCAGGTGTGGGAAGCGGCGGCGCAGCTGAAGGCGCCGGGCATGCTGCGCGAAGCGCCGATCCACGAGCAGCCGCTGGCGCTGCCGGCGGCGAAGGAGGGCGAGGAGATCTTCTTCGACTACGCCGCCCTGGGCTTCACGCTGCGCCGCCATCCGGTGGCGCTGCTGCGGCAGCGCCTCGCGCGCATGAAGCTGCTGAGCGCGCGCCAGCTGCACGACCTGCCGAACGACCGGCGCGTGGGCGCCTGCGGCATCGTCACCGTGCGGCAGCAGCCGCAGACGGCCAACGGCACGATCTTCGTCACCCTCGAAGACGAGACCGGTCCGGTCAACGTGATCGTGTGGAAGCACGTGCGCGAACGCCAGCGCGATGCCCTGCTGCACTCGAAGCTGATGGCGGTGCGCGGCGTCTGGCAGCGCGATGTCGAAAGCGGCGGCGAGGTGCGGCACCTGATCGCCGAAAGGCTGGAAGACCTGACGCCGCTGCTGGGACGCCTGGGGCGGCACCGTGGCGGCTCGCGCGACTTCCACTAGCGGCCGCGAGCCAACATCCACCAACTCATCCGTGCGTGCCGGCCCCGGCGAGCGATCCGCCTTGAAAGCACGGCGGCCCGCGCCTAGTCTTGCTTCGCTGCGGGCGCGGGCGACGCCGCCTTGCGCCGCCCGCGCGCCAGCTCCCCTCACGGACTCGACACAGGAGAAAAACATGGCGACCTACATCGCTCTCGGCACGTTCACCGACCAGGGACTCAAGACGGTGAAGGAGACCACCAAGCGCGCGGACATCGCGCGGGAGACCGCCGGCAAGTTCGGCGTGAAGATGCGCGAGATCTTCTGGACCCAGGGCCAGTACGACATCGTCACGCTGCTGGAAGGCCCGGACGAAACCACGGTCTCCGCCTTCGGACTGGCGGTGGCGGGCGCAGGCAACGTGCGCTTCCAGACCTTGCGCGCGCTGACGCGCGACGAGATGAACGCCGTCCTGCAGAAGCTGCCCTAGCTGCAAACCTGCGCTGCGTGCGGCACCTGCTGCATGCGGCCTGCGCGGCAGCGTCGCGGCCGTGGGCGTAGCCGTGGCGTCGGGCCGGCCCCCACGAGCCCGCGGTGCTCACACGGTCCCGAGGGTCTTTCATTCTGAAACGCGCGCCGCGGGAAGATCGTCCTGCGGCGGCCGCAGAATGCGGTCACCTGGAGGGATGACCCGCATGCACGAAACGAGGATCGAGGTGCCCGCGGACGAGTATGGCTGGCAGCTGTACCACCGCAAGGTCGGCGCCGATGTCGCCGCCCGGGAATTGAGCCTGCGCCTGGCGGCCTTGCTCGAACCCGTGGTCGAGGCCCTGCCCGAATGCAGCGTGTACTGGCGCCGCGCGCAGGCCGCGCGCATCCGCCAGGAAATGCAGGAGCACATGGAGCGCTTCCGCCACCTGGGTGCAGTGGATGCGGAGCCGAACCGGGTGCTGGCCAGCACGATCCGCCGCCACCTGCGGGTCGACCTGTCGGACTGACGCAGCCCGGCGGAGCCAGGCCGCGTCCCTTCCTTCAATGCAGCTGCCGCGCTGCGGCCAGCACTTCCGCCTCGTTCGGCAGCCGCCCGATCTGGTTGGGGCTGTCCGGCATTTCCACGAAGGACCAGCGGATGGTGCCTCCGGCATCGATCAGGAAGTGTCCGACCTCCAGCATGGGATGCGTGGAGGCGATCTGCTGGTCGGTTTCGGTCATCTCGAAGCCGTCCTTGGTGTTGAGCGCCCCCACCGCCTGCATCAGGTTCATCTTCTCGGGCAGCTCGCCGCGGCCATCGGTCGAAGCGGTCAGGAAGGAAGCGAACGTCGTTGTCTTCGGCCACTGCAGCTCGCGCGCATCGGTGTCGTCGGGCAGCACCTCGGTCTCGCGCAGCCCGAAGGCGCGGTGCGTCCCCACGTCGGGATCGGCCGCGAGCACCACGGGCGTGGGACGGTACTGGAAGTACTGGCGTGCCCGCTCGGGAGCGGTGTTGACCACCGCGAGCACTTCCACGCCTTCGGGCGCCAGCTTCTCGCGGATGCCCGCCAGTCCGGCGATCTGGCGCCGGCAGAAGGGACAGTGCAGCCCGCGGAACAGCGCGACGTAGACGCCGCCCTTTCCGCGCAGGTCGGCCAATGAAATTTCCCCGTCGCGGTTGACTGCCGGCAGCCGGAAATCGGGAGCCGCTTCTCCGGGTTGCAGCACGTGGTCGGCGATGCTCATGGCACGAACCTCCTAGGCCAGGTAAGGAAGGACGATCAGCGCATCGGGGTCGAGGCCGGCGCGATCGCAGGTGTCCCGGGCGCGCTCCATGTAGCGCTGCGCCAGTTCGCCATCATCGGTATCCAGGTACAAGGTTGCAAGTCCGTCGTAGCAGGGGAACAGGAGCTGCGGCTCGCCGGACCTCTCGGCCAGCTCCAGCGCCTCGCTGTAGTGGCGCAGGGCGCGCGCGGGCTGGCCGTGGCAGTGGTAGATCTGCGCCAGCACCACCAGGGACACGGCCAGATGGTCGAGCTGTCCCGTGCTGCGGTCGATGCGGATGGCCTCGTGGGCAGCGGTCAGGCCGCGCTCGTCGCAGCGGTTGGTCAGCGTGCAGTAGGCGACCGCCAGGTTGGCCGACAGGCGCGACTGCAGGCCGAGGTCGCCGATGCGCTGGGCCGTTTCGAGCCCGCGCTCGCAGGCATCGATGGCGCGCTGCGGGTCGTGGGAACTGTAGAGCACGCCCAGGTTGGCGAGCGCGCGGCATTCGACCTGCGGCAGGCCGGCCCCGCGTGCGACCTCCACGCTGCGCTCCAGCCGGGCGACGGCTTCATCCAGCCGGTCCTGCCGCGCCAGCGCGACGCCCTGGATGTTGAGGGCCAGCGCCAGCACGGCGCGGCTGGAGGCCTCCAGGCCGGCCGGCAGGAGGCCTTCGGCCTGTTCCAGCGCGCGCTGGGTCCATTCCAGCGCGGCCAGGTTGTCGCCGCTGCGGAAGGCCAGCTCGCCCATCTTCTGGTAAAGCCAGGCGAGCTCGACGTGCGGATGCGCCGGATCCATCAGTGCCAGGGCCGCGACCAGGCACTGCCGCGCTTCGTCGCGCTGGCCCGCCTCCCAGCGCAGGACGGCGATCTTGCGCAACACGCGCGCCTGCGCGATGGCGTCGGCCGAGCGCGCGTAGCCCTCGCGCACCGCTTCCAGGTGCTGCGTCGCTTCCGCCATCCGGCCCGCGGGGGCCAGGACGTCGGCCAGCCGCTCCCGTACCACGAGCCGCTGTTCCTGCGGTCCGGCCGCGGCCGCCAGCACGTCCAGCGCAAAGCCGTAGTACCGGATCGCATCGGTATTGGCGTAGGTGTTGCGCGCCCAGTCGCCGGCCGCCACCAGGTAGCGCACTGCACGCGTCAGGTCCGTGCCGAGGCGGAAGTGGTGGGCCAGCGACTGCAATTCCTCCAGGTTGCGCGGCGCGCCGCCGTACAGCCGCTCCAGTCCCTCGCCGATGCGCGTGTGCAACTCGCTGCGCCGGCTGAGCAGCAGGGTCTGGTAGGCGACCTCCTGGAACAGCCCGTGGCGGAAGCCGAATTCCCGGCCCTGCGGTGCCGCGCCGACGGTCGCCGGCACCGGCGAGAGCAGCCCCGCCGCGACCAGGGCGTCGAGCGACTCGCCGATCGTCCCCGCGCGGCCGGCGGCGATCTCCCGCAACAGCGTCTCCGAAAACAGCGGGCCGATCACCGCCGCTTCGCGCAGCGTCTGCCGCTCGGGCGGCGGCAGGCGGTCGATGCGGCCCAGCAGCAGGCCTTCGATGGTCTGCGGCACCTTCACGGCCGACACCTCGGCGCGGCGGAACCAGCTCTGGCCCTCGCGCTGCAGCACGCCGTCGGCGATCAGGGCGCGCACCATCTCCTCCAGGAACAGCGGATTGCCGCCGGCCTGCTCGACGATGCGCTGTCGCAGCGTTTCCGGCAGGGCGCCGCGCGAAGTGCCGAACAGGCCGTCCAGCAGCGCGGTGCTGCCTTGTGCGGACAGCGGCTCCAGCGCGATGACTGTGTGCGCCTCGACCCCGCGCGACAGCGCGTCCACCTCCGCCGTCGGCCGGTGCGTCACCAGCAGCATGAAGGGCCGGCCCTGCGCCTGGTCGAACAGGTAGCGCAGCACGTCGATCGAAGCGGTGTCCGCCCAGTGCAGGTCCTCCACCAGCAGCAGCACCGCGCCCAGCTGAAGGCGCCGGTCCAGCACCGCGTGGACGGCCTTGAACATCTGGGTCTTGAGCTGCTCCGGGTCCAGGTAGTGGGCCTGCGTGTCGTCAGGCGCCAGCCCGAGCACATAAACCAGGTGGCGCGCCACCAGCGGCCGGTCCCGTTCGTGCAGGCCCATTGCGGCGAGCGACGCGTCGACCTTGCGCTGCGCCTCGGCCATCGGCTCCTGCGGCGACAGGCCATAGGCATCGCGCAGCAGCGCGGCCGGCACGCCATAGGCGCGCTCGCCCAGCGACGAACACGCCGCCTGGCGCACGGCCACGCCGGCCAGTCCGTCGCGCGCGCGCAGCCGCTCGAGAAATTCCGCCAGCAGCCGGCTCTTGCCGGCACCGGCCTCCGCGACGATGCTGACCATCTGGGGGGCGCCGGCGCGGACGGACTCGAAGGCGCACAGCAGCCGCTCCAGTTCCTCTTCGCGCCCGATCATTGGGCTCGCCAGGCCATGCGACCCCAGCCCGCGCGCGGTCTGCGGGACCGGCAGCGCACTGGCCAGGCGGTACGCCGCGATCTTCTGCACCTTGCCCTTGAGCGACAGCGTGCCGAGCTCCTCGAACTCGAACGCGTGCCGTGTCCGCAGCCAGGTCGCGTGGCTGACCACCGTCTGCCCGGCCCCCGCGGCGGCCTGCAGGCGCGCGGCGGTGTTCACCGTGTCTCCCGTCACGGCGTAGTTGGCGCCGGGATCCGGCCGGATGTGACCCACCACCACCAGGCCACTGTGGATGCCCACGTGCAAGGTGAGCGGCCGGCCGGTTCGCGGCAGCCAGCGTTCGCTCAGGGCCGCGGTCTTCGCGTGCAGCAGGAGGGCGGCGTTGACGGCGCGCTCGGGATCCTCGTCGTGCGCGATCGGCGCGCCGAACACGGCCATCATGGCGTCGCCCAGGTACTTCTCGACGAAGCCCTCCAGTCCCTGGATCGTGGCCGACATCTCGGCGAACAGCTCGGTCTGCAGCGACCGCACGACCTCGGGGTCGAGCTCCTCGCTCAAGGTGGTGAAGTCCGACAGGTCCGCGAACATGACGGTGGCCGGCCGCCGCTCCGCCTCTGCCTGCGTCGACGGCACCGCCAGGCGCTGTCCGCACCGGGGGCAGAAGGCAAATTCCGCCGCAGCGTCGAATCCGCAGGCAGGGCAGGCCATGGTGGCCGGATCGTAATCCTGCGGGTGGGGATGCGGTAGCGATCCCTGCATGACGGGCGACGCCGGAAGGATCGCGCCCACCCTGCGGGGCGCATGCTGGAAACGCCTTAGAATGCACCGCTGTCCTGCGGGCGTCGTTCAATGGCAGGACCTGAGCTTCCCAAGCTCAAGACGTGGGTTCGATTCCCATCGCCCGCTCCAGCCTCACCTCAGGGCTCGAAGCCGCCCCCCAGCGCCAGGTGCAGGTTCACCCGCTGGATCAGGCGTTCGCCCTGCACGCGCGCCAGCGTCGAGCGGGCCGCATGCAGCGCCAGCTGCTGCTGCTGCACCCCACGCAGGTCCCCGCTTCCCACTTCGAAGCGCGTGCGCGCATAGCCCACGGCGTTTTCGTTGGCGCGCACCGCGCGGGCCAGCACGTCGGCACGGCTGTCGAGGTTGAACGACTGGGACAGTGCGCCTTCCACTTCGCCGAAGGCCCGGGCGCCGATGCGGCCGTAGTCCGCCACCGCGGCCTTCTGGTCCGCCGACCGCGCATCCACCTGCGCCTGCAGGGCGCCGGCATTGAAGATGGGCGCGAGGATGGTGCCGCCGACGCCCCACACGGGGTTGTCGCGTTCCTTCATCACGAACAGGTCGCTGGTGATGCTGCTCACGCCCAGGGTCAGCGAGATGGTGGGCAGCCGCGCCGCCTTGGCCTGTTCCGTGCGGTAGAAGGCCGCGGCCACGCGCCGCTCGGCCGCGCGCACGTCGGGCCGGCGTTCCAGCAGTTCGGACGGCAAGCCTCCGGGGACCGGCCCCGGCAGCGGAGGGAGCGACAGGCCGGGATCGACGCTGCCGGACGGGTAGCGCCCGGCGAGGATCTCGATCGCCCGCAGCGCGTTCTGGCGCGCGATGTCCGCCTGCAGCTGCACGTCGCGGTAGGACAGGGCACTGGCCTCGGCCTGGTTCACCTCCAGCTCGTCCGCGCGGCCCACCCGCACGCGATCGCGCGAGAGGTCCACCAGCGACTGCGACGAGGTGATCATCTCGCCCGCCAGCGCCCGCTGCACCGCCGCCTCGCGCGCGAGGAACCAGCTCTTGGCGACCAGGGCCGCGATCGACTCGCGCGCATAACGCGTATCGAGCACCACGGACTCGTATTGCGCGGCGGCGGCGGCGCGCTGCGCGCGCACGCGGCCCCACAGGTCCAGCTCCCAGCTCGCGAACAGGCCGACGCCCTGCACGCCGCTGCCGTCGCCCCCGAGCTTGCCGCCGCCGTGGGCGCCGAAATTGACCTGCGGGAACAGCGCCGCGCCGGCCGCGCGCGCGTTGGCCTCGGCCGCCTCCACCCGGGCCGCTGCGATCTGCAGGTCCACGTTGTAGGCCATGGCCTCGGCCACCAGCTTCTCCAGCTGCGCGTCCTGGAACTGCGCCACCCAGCCGTTGGCCACCGCGCCGGGCGCCATGGGGCCGCCGGTCCACTCGGCCGGCAGCTGCGTGTTGGGCAGCGACTGCTCGCGGATCTGCGTGGCGTCCGGGGGCGGCGCGAGGGCGCAGCCGCCGGCGGCGAGGGCCGCCGCGATGGCGACGATGCGCAGGGCGTTGCGGTCCATCAGTGCAGCTTCAGGATGAGGTAGTTGAGCTTGGTGTTGATGCGCAGGATCACCTTGCGCAGGATGTGCACCATCTCCAGGTGCTGGGTGTAGATCGCCGCGTTGCCGCGCGCGCCGGCGGCCAGGAAGGTTTCGCGGTACTTCGGGTCGACGGTGATCTTGACCGGGAAGCGGCCGGGGGGCAGCTGGCCCACCGTGTTGGGCAGGTTCGTGCTCATCGGCGACTGGCCCTGGCCCTGGGCCCAGATGATGGAGTCCACCTTGCCCTTGATGATCTCGCCCGGCAGCGTCAGCAGCACGATCTCGGCCTCGTCACCGGGCTGGACCTTGTACAGCTCGTTCTGGTCGTACAGGGCCACCACCGTGAACTCGTCCTCCACGAAGGTGAGCGCCGGCGTCACCGGGAAGGCTGCGGTCATGGAGCCGGGCCGCAACTGCACGTTGACGGGCGTGCCGTTCGCCGGCGCGAGCACCGTCGTCTGCAGCAGGTCCCAGCGGGCGCTATCCAGCTGCGCGCGGACTTGCGCCACCTGGGCCCATTCGCCGTTGGCCTTGGCACCCATGCGCTGGCGGATCTGGCGTTCGCCGGCGAGCGCCTGGCCCTGCGCACTGCGGGCCTGCGCCTCGGCGCTGCGGGCGCCGTCCAGCGCGCTCTGCGCATCGCGCAGGTTGGTCTCGGCCTGTTCCAGGTCGAAGCGATTGCCGGCGCCCTTGGCCACCAGTTCGCGGTTCTGCGCCACGCGCTTGGCAGCCAGCTCGGCCTGCGCGCTGGCCTGCACGACGCGGGAAGTGGACTGGTCGATCGCCGAGCGGGCGGCCGACACCTGGGCGACGGCACCCGTGAGCTGCTCGTCCAGTTCGCGGCTGCTGCCCTGCGCATTGGCCAGCTGCGCCTCGAGCGCGTTGACCTGCAGCTGGTAGGGCGTGGGATCGATGCGGAACAGCACCTCGCCCTTGCGCATCGCCTGGTTGCCCTCGGCCGGCACCTCGATCACCCGGCCCCGCACCTGCGGCACCACGTTGATCACGTACTTGAGAACCCGGACGTCGGCCGACGACGGCGCGAACACGTTGAGCGCCAGCACCAGCGCGGTGAGGCCCACGATCGGGATGGTGATGACGATCACCTGGGACACCGTGTTCCAGGGCAGCCACTTGAACTTGAAGAAGATCAGCCAGACGAAGAAGGAATAGATGGCTAACAGCAGGGCTTCCATTCAGCTTCTCCCTCCAGCGGCGGGGCGGACCGCCACTGAATCGCGCACGGTCAGGGAGGGCGGCGGCGCGCCCGGCAGGCGGTCGAGCCGCTCGATCAGCGCGACCATGTCGGGCGAAAGCGGGCCCTTGGCCCGCATCGCCGCCAGCTCGGAGCGCAGGTGCTGCAGCTGTTCCGGCCCCAGCGTCCCGGCTTCGGCCTCGTGCCCCAGTTCGAGGTAGTAGTCGTCGTGCTTTTCCGTCCCATAGATGGCGCGGTAGCCGATCGGCTTGGTATAGGCCCACAGCCAGGCGATGGGCCAAAGCATGCCGCCGAAGAACAGCGAAAGGATGCACAGGACCTTGATCGAGTCCTTGTGCGGATGCTGGCGCTTCTCGGCGATCTTCTCCGGCAGCACGTGCACGAACAGGAAGCCGCCGATGGCCGCGACCGGGACCAGGACCAGGATGAACCAGGACAAGGCGTTGGCTGCGGTGTCGAGGGCTTCCCCGGCGAGGAAGGAGGCGTGGGCCGCCAGGGGCAGCAGGAGCGCCGCACAGGCGAGAGCGCGTCGCAGATTCATGGGTACTCCGGAGGCTGAAATTGCCAGGGCAGGTTACGGCAGCCGTCCGCACCCGGTAATTGACCTTTGGTCCTATGGCCGGAGGCCTGACCGGGCCGGACACTGCGACGCGTACAGGAAGCATCCCGCATTCCGTTCGGAGATTCCATGGCCAAAGACACCGCCACCAAGTCCAGCGAGATGTCCCTCGCTGATTTCTTCTCGGCCAACGACGCGCGGCGCGACCACTGGAGCCAACTGGCCGCCTGTGCCGACGCCTGGGGCGGCGGCCGCGGCAGCAGCGACAAGCTGGTGACGCAGATCGGCGCGCTGCTGGACGAAGTCGAGCCGCTGGAGAACTACTGGGCCTACCCCGGCGCGGGGCTGATGCGCTCGCTGCGCGGCCTGCTCGCCGGCAAGGAAGCGCAGGGTTTCGCCAATGCCGTGGACCGCATCAAGACCTCCATCTTCTCGGGATCCTACCGGCGCGACCCCAACGCCTGGAACATCGAGGAAGAGGCCGAGGAGAGCCTGGGCGAGCGGCTGCCGCCCGGTGCCATGGAAGTCACCGCCAAGCCGTACTTCGAACTGCTGACGGTGGCGCCCGAGAACTACCGGACCGCCAACCCGCAGCGCGAACTGCACAAGCTGCGCCGTCCCGAGGATCCGTTCACCTACGAGCAGGTGCAGACCTTCAGTTTCGAGGACGCGATGGTCGCCACCATCGTCAATACCAACGTGCAGGCCGTGGTGATCTATGACGGCTTCCAGTACAAGTCGCGGCACGCGCTGCGGTCGCTCGGTGAGCAGCTGCAGCGCTTCGGCATCAAGGACGACGGCATGCCCACGGCCTACGGCATGGATCTGGCGCGCGCCATCAAGCAGATCCGCCCCGAGCTGGACATCTACCTGGTGAGCGAGCGCAACGTGGAGGAGGCCGCCACCAGCGAGCAGGCGCGGCTGGTGCGCCGCGTCTTCTACGAAATCGAGGAGCTGATGGAGCTCCACCTGAGCATCCTGGCGGGCGTCACCGAGCGCTATTCCACGCCCTTCTTCGACAACCTGAAGAAATATGCGGCGCGGCCGATCGGCACCTTCCACGCGCTCCCCCTGGCGCGCGGCAAGTCGGTCTTCAAGTCCAACTGGATCAAGGACATGGGCCAGTTCTACGGCGCCAACCTGTTCCTGGCGGAATCCTCGGCCACCACCGGCGGGCTCGACAGCCTGCTCGATCCCGTGGGCAACATCAAGGACGCGCAGGACAAGGCCGCGCGCGCCTTCGGCGCCGACCACGTGTTCTTCGGCACCAACGGCACGTCCACCTCCAACAAGATCGTGGTGCAGGCGCTGTGCCGGCCGGGCGACATCATCCTGATCGACCGCAACTGCCACAAGTCGCACCACTACGGCCTGGTGCTCGCGGGCTCGCAGCCTCTTTACGTGGAGGCCTACCCGATGGTGGAGTACTCCATGTACGGCGCGGTGCCGCTGCGCTCCATCAAGCAGGCGCTGCTCACGCTCAAGGCCGAAGGCAAGCTGGACAAGGCGCGCATGGTGGACCTGACCAACTGCACCTTCGACGGCCACATGTACAACTGCCTGAACGTGATGAAGGAGTGCCTGGCCATCAAGCCGGACCTGATCTTCCTGTGGGACGAGGCCTGGTTCGGCTTCGCCCGCTTCTCGCCCTTCCACCGCCGGCGCACCGGCATGGGCGCCGCCGCGAAGCTGGAGGCGATGCTGGCCTCGCCCGAGTACCGGAAGCAGTACGCGGAGTGGAAGGAGACGATGAAGGGAAAGGTGGGCGCCGCGCTCGATCCCAAGGACGCCTCGCTGCTGGACACGCACCTGCTGCCCGATCCCGAGACCACCCGCGTGCGCGTCTACCAGACCAATTCCACCCACAAGTCGATGTCGGCGCTGCGACAGGGCTCCATGATCTTCGTGCGCGACCAGGACTTCCACCAGGTGGAGGCGCAGTTCCACGAAGCCTTCTACACGCACACGTCGACCTCGCCCAACCAGCAGATCATCGCCTCGCTGGACCTGGCGCGCCGCCAGATGGAACTGGAGGGCTACGAGCTCACCATGTCGTCCCTGAGCCTGGCGCTGGACCTGCGCCGCCAGGTCAACAGCCATCCGCTGATCTCGAAGTACTTCCACATCCTCACGCCCGGCGAGATGGTGCCCAAGGAATACCGCGCCTCGGGCGTGGAGGACTACGGACGGCCGAACGCCACCTGGGAAAAGGTGGTGGAGGCCTGGGACAACGACGAATTCGCGCTGGATCCGACCCGCATCACGCTGGTCACCGGCCGCGCCGGCTACGACGGCACGCAGTTCAAGGGCCTGCTGGCGTCCAAGTACGACGTGCAGATCAACAAGACCTCGCGCAACTCCATCCTGATCCAGACCAACATCAACAACTCGCGCAGCGACATCGCCCACCTGCTGAAGGTGCTGGCGGAGGAAGCGCGGGCGGTGGAGCAGCGGCTGAAGGAAGCCGACGCGGTGGAGAAGGCGGCCTTCGACGCCCGCGTGAAGTCCCTGATGGAGGATGTCCCGGACCTGCCGAACTTCAGCCACTTCCACGACGTGTTCCGCGACAACCCCAAGAGCGGCACCTCCGAGGGCCACATGCGCGCCGCCTTCTTCACCGCCTACCGCGAGGAAGACTGCGAGCACCTGAAGCTCAACGACCTGAAAGTGGACGAGCGCATCGCCAAGGGCCCGCAGCTGGTGTCCGCCAACTTCGTGATCCCCTATCCGCCCGGCTTCCCGATCATGGTGCCGGGGCAGGTGATCGACGCGGAGACCATCACCTTCATGCGCAAGCTGGACGTCAAGGAGATCCACGGCTTCAACGCGACGCTGGGGCTCAAGCTGCTCAAGCCGGACGCGCTGGACAAGCGCAAGAAGTCCGGGCAGTCCGACCTCTGAACACAAGAACCAACGAGGAGGGTGAGCATGAAGGAATTCTTCCAATGGATGGCGAACAACCCGTTCGCCTTGCTGTTCTTCACCGTGGCGATGGCGGTATGGGTCGGCAAGGCCAGCGTCAAGGGCTACGGCCTGGGGATGGTGGCGGCCGCCATCATCGTCGGCTGCGGCCTGTCGACATGGGCCTCGGTCTACGGCGTCAAGCTGGAGCTGAACAACTTTGCCAAGAGCCTGTTCTACTACCTGTTCATGTACGGTGTCGGCCTGCGGGTTGGGCCGTCGTTCGTGAACAGCCTCAAGGGTGACGGACTCACCTTCACCCTGCTGGCGGTGATCTCCTCGATCCTGGGCCTCGGGCTGGTCGTGGTCGGCGCCAAGGTGCTGGACCTGCCTCCGGGCGCGGCGGGCGGACTGCTCGCCGGATCGCAGACCATGTCGGCAGCCATCGGCTCGGCGGAGCAGGCGGTGACCCAGGGCGCGGTGAAGCTGGCGGCCGGCACGACGCCGGAAGCGGTGTCCGCGATGATCGCGCTGTCCTACGGTATCAGCTACATCTGGGGCACGGTGGGCATCATCCTGATCTGCAAGTACCTGCCCAAGTGGTGGGGCATCGACGCCAGGCAGGCCGCGATCGCCTACGAGAAGGAGCACGGCGTGCGCAACGTGGACGACGTCGGCATCACCGGCTACCGTCCGTTCGCCGGCCGCGCCTACGTGCTGGAGAACCCCGCCTGGAACGGCAAGACCATCGCCGAGTTCCGCCAGAAGAACCCCGAGTACCGCGTGCTGAACGTGCGGCGGGGCGAGGAACTGCTGGGCGCGGACCCGACGCTGAGCTTCCAGAAGGGCGACGTGATCGCGCTGGTCGGAACCCGGGCTGACATGGCCACCAAGCTGGGCCTGATCGGCACCGAGATCGACGATCCCCGCGTGCTGAACGTGCCGCTCGCACAGGCCGAAATCCTGCTGACCAACAAGGACGCCGTGGACCGCGAGCTGGGTTCCTTCAAGGGCGAGCTGGCGGGCCAGATGGCGGTGACGCGCATCGAGCGCGCCGGCCAGCCCATCCCGGTGGGCAACGGCACCAAGCTGCAGCGCATGGACGTGCTGTTCGTCTCCGGCCTGCAGGGCGCCGTGAAGAAGGCTGGCAGCCTGCTGGGCCGCTTCGCCACGCCCAGCACCAGCACCGACCTGCTCACCCTGTCGGTGGGCATGATCCTCGGCCTGTTGATCGGCGCGATCTCGTTCCCGGCGTTCGGCGCCAGCGTGGGCCTCGGCAACGCGGGTGGCCTGCTGGTTTCCGGCGTGATCATCTCCTCGCTGCAGTCGCGACTGCGGTTTTTCGGCAACACGCCGAATGCCGCGCGCAACGTGCTGGAGGACCTGGGCCTGGTGGTGTTCGTCGCCATCGTCGGCATCAACGCGGGCAACTCGCTGCTGGCGCAGCTGACCGGCGCGCTCGCGGTGAAGATCTTCCTCGTCGGCTTCATCGCCTGCACCATCCCGCCCTTTGTCGTCTGGGCGCTGGGCTACCACGTGTTCAAGATCAACCCCGCGGTGCTGATGGGTGGCGTGGCCGGTGCGCGTTCGCACTCCGGTCCCTGCCGCGAGGCCGCCGTGGAAATCAACAGCACGGTGCCGTGGATCGGCTTCCCGGTGGCGTATGCCGTCTCGGGGATCCTGCTAACAATTTTTGGCTATTTCGCGATGGTGCTTGCACAATAGCTTCCGGGAATCCACTGGCCGGGCGGAGGGGTCCGGCCAGAACTTATTGCAAATCACCGAGGGACTTCGAATGAGGAAACATGGAGTGATCGCGCTGGCCGCTGTGGCCTGCGCGACGTCGGGCGCTTTCGCCCAGGTTGGCGGCACGGGGCAGGGGCCGGTGAGCGCAAGCACCGCCACCCTGTTCGGCGTGGTGGACGTCGCGTACGCCTATGGCGACGGATCGATCAACCACGTGCAAAGGCTGGTCAGCGGCGCCAACACGTCCTCCCGGCTCGGCTTCCGTGCCTTCGAGGACCTGGGCGGCGGCCTGGCTGCAGGGGCCTGGCTGGAGGCCGGAGTCAACGTCGACAACGGAACGGGCACGGCCTCGAGCAGCAACAACCAGCCGAACGGCGCAGGCCCTTCGCAGGCCGGCGGCCAGGGCATCCTGTTCAATCGCCGCTCCACGGTGAGCCTGATCAGCGCCGACTGGGGCGAAGTGAGGCTCGGGCGCGACTTCGTCGCCACCTACCGCAACCGCGACCAGACCGATCCGTTCAGCACCAACGGCGTGGGCGCTTCGCAGGTCGACGCCGGCAGCATCGCGGGCGTCACCTCCACCCGCGCGTCCAACATGGTCGGCTACTTCCTGCCGGCTGCGCGCCTGGGCGGCTTCTTCGGTGAATTGCAGTACTACATGGGCGAGAACCCGTCGAACACGAGCACTCCGGTCGATGGCTCCGGCTGGCAAGGGCGGTTGGGCTGGACCAACGGGCCCATCGGCGTCGCGTTGGCGGGCGGCTGGACCAGCTACGACCGGACCGCGACGGCGGGCGAGATCGACGTCTGGAACATCGGTGGCCACTGGGAGTTCGGCTTTGGCCGCCTGACCGCCGGCTACTTCGAAGACAAGATCAAGCAGCAGTCCACGACCGTGAAAGCCACGGGCTACATCGTGGGCGCGATCGTTCCGTTCGGCGTCACCGACTTCAAGGTCGCCTATTCCTCGTACGGAACCGACGCGGCGGGCGACCCCACTGCCCACAAGATCTCACTGGGTGCGGTCTACAACCTGTCCAAGCGCACGGCGGCCTATGCCACGTACGCGCACGTCGACAACAAGGGTCCGTCTGCCGTGGGCCTCGCCGGCTCGAGCACCGCCGCCGGCAAGAACTCGGACGGCTTCGACCTCGGACTCAAGCACAGCTTCTGACCTGCCGCCTGCGGCGCAACGGTGAACAAGGGCGGCTTTCGGGCCGCCCTTTTCGCAAGGAGGCCCGATGATCGAATGGCTCGCCCCCTTCTTCGAGAAGAACGCCGAGCTGCCGGTGTTCCTGGCGATCGGGTTGGGGTACTGGATCGGCAACCTGAAGATCCGCGGCGTGGGCATCGGGCCGGTCACCGGGGCGCTGCTCGCGGGCGTCCTCCTCGGCAACTTCTGGCACGTGCCGGTGTCCGACACGGCCAAGTCGATCCTGTTCCTGCTGTTCATGTACGGCATCGGCTATTCGGCCGGGCCGGGTTTCGTGCGGGGCATCCGCGAAGGCGGCTGGCGCTGGGTGGTGCTGGGCGTGTTCATCCCCGTGGTGGGTGTGCTCACGGCCTACCTGATGGCGCGCCTGCTGAAGCTGGAGCTGGGATATGCCGCGGGCATGATGTCCGGCGGCCTCACCGAATCGCCCGTGATCGGCACGGCCAGCGAGGCGATCCGCAGCCTGCCCATCGCCGATGCGGAAAAGAACCGCCTGATCTCGCAGATCCCGGTGGCCGATGCCCTGTGCTACCTGTTCGGGACGGTGGGCCTGATCCTGTTCTGCTCGCACGTGGGGCCCTGGATCCTGCGCGTGGACCTCAAGGCCGAAGCCCGCAAGCTGGAACAGGAGATGGGCCTGGAGCGCGAGGCCAGGGGCGTGAGTTCGGCCTGGCGCATGTTCGAGCTGCGCGCGTACGAAGTGGCGCCGGGCGGCTCGCTGGCGGGCCGCACGGTGGCGCAAGCGGAGAAGTCGGTGGCCGAGCGGCGCATCTTCATCGAGCGCGTGCGCCGCGGCACCGGGATCGTGCCGGTGCAGCCCGACCTGGTGCTGCAGGCGGGTGACGTGGTCGGCGCCATCGGCCACCACGAGGCCCTGCTGCAGGTGATGGGCGAAGGCCGGCGCGAAGTGTTCGACCGCGAGCTGCTCGACGTCCCTTCCGCCACCTTCGACGTGGTGCTGGGCACCCAGGCGCTGTCGGGCCGCACGCTGGAGGAGATCGCGAGCAGGGAGGAGCAGTTCCGCGGCGTCTTCCTGAAGTCCCTGCGACGGGGCAGCGAGCAGATCCCCATTGCGCCGGGGACCCGCATCTACCGCGGCGACCTGCTGACGATCCACGGGCTGGAGCCGGCGGTGCGGCGCGTCTCCGCCGCGCTGGGCGACGTGCTGCAGCAGCGCGGCACCGACTACATCGCGCTGGGCCTGGCGATCTGCGCCGGCGCGCTGCTGGGCCTGGTGATCGCTTTCCCGATCGGCGGCGTGCGCGTCGCGCTCGGCTCCAGCGTGGCGACGCTGCTGCTCGGGCTCGCGACCGGGTGGCGCAATTCGGTGCGGCCCAATTTCGCGATCCTGGCGCCCGATGCGATCGACCTGATGAAGTCGGTGGGCCTCGCGGGCTTCGTCGCGATGATCGGGCTGAAGGCCGGCCCGATCTTCCTGCAGGCGCTGCGGGACGTGGGGGTGTCGGTGTTCCTGGGGGGCGTGGTGGTGACGCTGGTGCCGCTGGTGGCCGGCCTGCTGTTCGGCCGCTTCGTGCTGGGACTGAACCCCCTGCTGGTGCTCGGTGCACTGGCCGGCGCCCAGACCATGACGGCGGGCCTGGCGGCGGTGCAGGAGCGATCGGACAGCCCGGTGGCGGTGATCGGGTACTCCAGCACGGTGGCCTTCGGGCACGTGCTGATCTCGGTCGGCGGGACGGCCCTGGTCTGGATGCTCTACTGAGCCACGAGGGGCATGCATCGCGTCCTACACGGCGCACGGCGGTCCTTGCCTAGCATCGGGGTTTTTTGGAGCCAGACCACGATGGTGCCCTCGCAGAACCGCACGCGTTCCGCGCGCAAGGAACGCATCGACATCAGCCACGACTACGCCGTGTGCGCCTGGGCGCGGCACTTCAACGTGAGCGAAAAGCGCGTGAAGGAGGCCGTGGCCGCCGTCGGCGACGAGGCGGACCGCGTGCGCGAACACCTCACGCGCGGACGCGAATCCGAGCGGCCGTCTGCCAACTAAGCGGCGTCAGAGACCCCGAACACCTGGCGCAGGTAGGCCAGGAAGGTCGCGTCGGTCGCCAGGGTCTTGCCCGGCGCGTCCGAGAGCTTGGCCACCGGCTGGCCGTTGACCTCCACCAGCTTCATCACGATCTGCAGCGGCTGCAGGCCCATGTCGTTGGTGAGGTGGGTGCCGATGCCGAAGCCGAGGTTCACGCGGTCGCCGAATTGGCGGTACAGCGCGATGGCCTTCGCCACGTCCAGGCTGTCGGAGAACACCAGGCGCTTGGCGTGCGCGTCGATGCGCAGCCTGGCGTAGTGGGCCAGGGCCTTCTCGCCCCAGGCGAACGGGTCACCCGAGTCGTGCCGCAGGCCGTCGAACAGCTTGGCGAAGTACAGGTCGAAATCGGCCAGGAAGGCGTCCATGCCCACCGTGTCGGTGAGCGCGATGCCCAGGTCACCGCGGTACTCCTGCACCCATTCTTCCAGCGCCGCGCGCTGGAAGTCGCGCAGCCGCACGCCCAGCGCCTGGAAGGTCTGCAGGTATTCGTGCCCCATGGTGCCGATGGGCACCAGGCCCAGGTCGCGCGCCAGCAGCACGTTGGATGTGCCCTTGAACAGCTGCGGCAGCTCGCGCGCCAGGGTCGCCACCACCTCCCGCTGCCAGTCGCGCCCGAAGCGGCGGCGCACCCCGAAATCGAAGAACTCGAAGGGATGCGTGCAGTGCGGCTCCCGGGCGAAGGCTTGCAGCACGGCGACCTTGGATGCCAGCCGCTTGCGGCCCTCGGCCAGCGCGCCGGCGCGGTCGAAGCGGCGGAAATACAGCTCGTTGACGATCGCCAGCACGAAGATCTCGAAGCCCATCACGTGCACCTGCGGACCGCGGGCCTCGATGCGCAGTGCCTCGCCGTCCGCGCGGGCATCGATGAAGTCGCGCTGGAAACGGAAGATGCGCAGGAAATCGACGAAGTCGCGCCGGATGAAGCGCAGGCCCGCCAGGAAGTCCAGTTGGTCGTGCGCGAAGGCGAGGCCGCACAGGTGGTCCAGCTGCGCGTTCACCTCGCCGGCCAGCTCCGCCAAGGGGTACTGCGGCTGGTTGCGGCACACGAAGCGGTAGAGCGCCTGCGTCTGCGGATGCCGGTGCAGCATCGGCTGCCACATGGTGAACTTGTAGAGGTCGGTGTCCAGCAGGCTCTGGACCACGGGTTCGAAGGCCATGGGCGAGTGTGGCAACAAAAAGGGCCCCGCGTGGGGCCCTTGTCGTTTCGTCGCGGTGCTCAGCCGCCTTCGGCGTCGTGGCGCTTGTCGGCCGGCACCGGGCCGCCGCCTTGCGGATAGCCGCCAGTGGGCCACTGGCCCGAGCCCGCTTCGCCGGCTTCGCGCCGCATGTCGCGCGCCTGCTCGCCCATGTTCTCGGCCAGCTGCTTGATCTCGCCGGACTTTTCCTGCGCCTTGGCGTACCACTTGCGCAGGATCTCCGCGGCCGTCTCGCGGCCACCCAGTCCGAAGGCCAGGCCCAGGCCCAGCGCCAGCGCGCCGACCACGGCCATGAACAGGGTGTTGACGAGCTCGGTGGCGATGCCCAGCTGGTTCACCGCGACCACGATCGCGAAGGCCCACACCACCACCGAGGCTGCCTTCGCCAGGAAGCCGCCGTTGCTCAGGTCCGCCTCGCTCGCCGCGCCGCGCACCACGTTGCCCAGCGCCCGGGCCGCGAGGCCACCGATCACCAGCACCACCAGCGCCACCACGACGTTGGGCAGCCACAGCAGCAGTTGCCGCAGGACTTCGGACACGGCCGGCAGTCCCAGTGCATCGAACGCCACCACCAATGCGATCAGGCGCACGAACCACTTCACCACCAGCCCGATCATCCCGGCGGCGTCCGTGTTCATCCCCATGCGGCGGATGAAGTCGGACAGGCCGGCCCGCTCGGCCAGGTCGTTGAAGCGGATGGAGCGCAGCAGCGCCGCGATGCCGCGGTCGATCAGCGAGGCGATGAACCAGCCGGCGACGATGATCAGCAGGAAGCCGAGGATCTTGGGAACGGCGGAGAACAGCAACGCCATCGCTGCTGCCAGCGACGTGAACATGGCGTCGCTCCAGTGGGTCACTGTGGTCGGCATGAAGATCTCCAGTCGGCGGAATTTGTGAAGTTCCGCAAACTGTCGATGCCGGGGGCCGACCGCTACGTCGGCCGTGTGATGCGTCAGGTGTAGGAGCCGACCACCGTCGCGCAGGCCTACCTCAGCACGTCGCCAATGCAGAGGTACTTGATCTCGACGTACTCGTCGACGCCGTGGTGCGAGCCCTCGCGGCCCAGTCCCGACTGCTTGACGCCGCCGAAGGGGACGTGCTCGGTCGCGATGATGCCCACGTTGATCCCGACCATGCCGTACTCGAGCGCTTCGCTCACCCGGGTGATGCGACCGATGTCGCGACTGTAGAAATAGCTGGCGAGGCCGAACTCGGTGTTGTTGGCCGCTTCCACGGCTTCCTGCTCGGTCTCGAACCGGAACACCGGAGCGAGCGGGCCGAAGGTTTCTTCCTTCGCGCACAGCATGTCGCCGGTCGCGTCCGCCATCACCGTCGGCTGGAAGAACTGGCCTTGCAGCTTCTTGCCGCCCGTGACGATGCGGGCGCCCTTGCTCAGCGCGTCCTGCACGTGGCGCTCCACCTTCTCGACGGCGGCGTCCTCGATCAGCGGACCCTGGACGACGCCTTCCTCGAAGCCGTTGCCGACCTTCATCGCCTGCACCTTCGCGGCGAACTTCTCGACGAAGGCGTCGTACACGCCGGCCTGCACGTAGATGCGGTTGGCGCACACGCAGGTCTGGCCGGCGTTGCGGTACTTGCTGGCGATGGCGCCCTCGACGGCGGAATCGACGTCGGCATCGTCGAACACGATGAAAGGCGCGTTGCCGCCCAGTTCCAGCGACAGCTTCTTGACCGTGGGCGCGCTCTGCGCCATCAGGATGCGGCCGACCTCGGTGGATCCCGTGAAGCTGATGTGGCGCACCACGTCGCTCGCGCACAGCACCTTGCCGATGGCGATGCTGTTGGGTCCGTCGGCGGTGAGCATGTTCAGCACGCCGGCCGGGATGCCCGCGCGGATCGCGAGTTCGGCCGCGGCCAGCGCCGTCAGCGGCGTGAGTTCGGCGGGCTTGATCACCACCGGGCAGCCGGCAGCAAGCGCGGGCGCCACCTTGCGCGTGATCATCGCCAGCGGGAAATTCCAGGGCGTGATGGCGGCGCACACGCCGATCGGCTGGCGGATCACCATCAGGCGGCGGTTGTTGTCGAACTGCGGGAGGGTCTCGCCGTTGATGCGCTTGGCTTCCTCCGCGAACCACTCCACGAAGCTGGCGCCATAGGCCACCTCGCCCTTGGCTTCGGGGAAGGGCTTGCCCTGTTCGGCCGTCATGATGCGGCCCAGGTCCTCCTGGTTCGCCATCAGCAGGTCGTACCACTTGCGCAGGATGATGCTGCGCTCCTTGGCCGTCTTGCTGCGCCATGCGGGCCAGGCCGCGTTGGCGGCGGCGATCGCCTGTTCGGCTTCGTTGACGCCCAGGTTGGGCACCTCGGCCAGCTTGTTGCCGTTGGCGGGGTCGAACACCGCGAAGCGGGAGTCGCCCTTGACCCACTGCCCATCGATCAGGGCATCGGTCTTCAGCAGCGTGGGGTCCTTGAGCAGCGCGAGGGGGGAGGTCTTCATGTCCAAGGCGGTTCTCCTGAATTCTGTTCAGCGATAGCGTACACCGGGCAGCACGCAGAGCATTTCGTAGAGCAGGTTGGCTGCGAGCAGTGCGGTGTTGCCGGAAGGGTCGTAGGGCGGCGCGACCTCCACCAGGTCGGCACCGACGACGTTGAGCCCGCGGCAGCCGCGCACGATCTCCAGCGCCTGGGGCACGGTCAGGCCGCCGATCTCGGGCGTGCCGGTGCCGCCGGCGAAGGATGGGTCGATGCCGTCGATGTCGAAGCTGAGGTAGACGGGGTGGGCCGTCCCGATGCGCTCGCGCACTTGGGTCATCAGCGGCGCCAGCGAGCGGTACCACACCTCGTGCGCCGGCACGAGGGTGAAGCCCTGGCGGCGCGGCCAGTCGAAATCGTCGGCGGCATAGCCGGTGCCGCGCAGGCCGATCTGCCAGACCTTGTCGCAGGCGAGCAGGCCCTCCTCCACCGAGCGGCGAAACGGCGTGCCATGGGCAATGGGCTCGCCGAACATCTCGTCGTTGACGTCGGCGTGCGCGTCCACGTGCACCAGCGCCACCGGCCCGTGCTTGCGGGCGAGCGCGCGCAGGATCGGCAGGGCGATGGTGTGGTCGCCGCCGATGGTGAGCGGGCGGCAACCGGCTGCCAGCACCCGGTCGTAGAACGCTTCGATGATGGCCATCGATTTGTCCAGCGAGTAGGTGTTGATCGCCACGTCGCCGAGGTCGGCCACCTGCAGCGTGTCGAAGGGCGCCGCCCCGGTGGCCATGTTGTAGGGCCGCAGCAGCGCGGACTCCGCTCGCACCTGGCGCGGGCCGAAGCGGGCGCCGGCGCGGTTGGAGGTGCCGATGTCCAGCGGCACGCCGATGAAGGCGGCGTCCAGGCCCTGGGGCGATTCCGCCGCGGGCAGCCGCATCATGGTGGCCAGCCCCGCGAAGCGCGGCATCGCGTTGCCGCTTTGCGGCTGGTTGCGCGCGCCGTCCATCATCCGCGCACCGTGCGCCGGCCGCGCAGCCATTCCAGCGCGAGCAGCAGGCTGGTGGTGAACAGGATCAGCAGCGTGGCCACCGCGGCGATGGTGGGCGTGATGTTCTCGCGGATGCCGGTGAACATCTGCCGCGGCAGGGTCACCTGCTCGGGGCCGGCCAGGAACAGCGTCACCACCACCTCGTCGAACGAGGTGGCGAAGGCGAACAGGGCGCCCGAGATCACGCCGGGTGCGATCACCGGCAATGTGACGCGGAAGAACGTGATCACGGGGTTCGCGCCCAGGCTCAGGGACGCGCGCACCAGGTTGTGGTTGAAGCCCTGCAGCGTCGCCAGCACCGTGGTCAGCACGAAGGGCGCGCCCATCGCCGCGTGCACCAGGATCAGGCCGGTGTAGCTGTCCGCCAGGCCGAGCGGCGCGAAGAACAGGTAGGCCCCCACGCCCAGCACCACGATGGGCACCACCATCGGCGCGATCAGCAGGCTCATCAACGTGCCCTTGAAGGGGAAGTCGGTGCGCGCCAGTCCCACCGCGGCCAGCGTGCCCAGCACGGTGGCGATGACGGTCGCCAGCGGCGCGACGATGAAGCTGTTTCGGGCCGCGCGCGTCCAGTCGCTGGAGGTGAAGAGGTTCTGGTACCACTTGAGCGACCAGCCCGGGATCGGGTACGAGAGGAAGGACGAGTCCGCGAACGACAGCGGGATGATCACCAGGATCGGCAGCAGCAGGAACAGCAGCACGCCCACGCCGGCGACGCGCAGGGCCCACCAGCCCAGCTTGTCCAGGGGCGTGGCATAGGCCGGGAAGATGGGCAAGGGCAGGCGGATCAAGGCGTCACCCCAGGTTCAGTTCGGACTTGACGATGCGGCGGTACAGCCCGTACAGCAGCAGGGTGGCGCCCAGCAGCAGGGCGCCGAGGGCGGCGGCCATGCCCCAGTTGACGTTCACGTTGGTGTACTGCGCGATGTAGTAGGAGAGCATCTGGTCGTCGGCGCCGCCCAGCAGCGCCGGGGTGACGTAGTAGCCGATGGCCAGGATGAAGACCAGCAGCGCGCCGGCGCCGATGCCGGGATAGGTCTGCGGCACGTAGACGCGCAGGAAGGCGGCCAGCGGCGGGCTGCCCAGCGAGACCGCCGCGCGCACGTAGGTGGACGGCACGCTCTTCATCACGCTGTACAGCGGCAGGATCATGAAGGGCAGCAGGATGTGCACCATGGCGATGATCACGCCCGTGCGGTTGAACAGCAGGGCCAGCGGCTGCTCGACGAGGCCCAGGCCCAGCAGCGCGCGGTTCACCAGGCCGGCCGATTGCAGCAGCACGATCCAGGCGGCAACGCGCACCAGGATCGAGGTCCAGAAAGGCACCAGCACCAGGATCATCAGCACGTTGGCGCGGCGCGCGGGCAGCGTGCTGAGCCAGTAGGCCAGTGGATAGCCCAGCACCAGGCACCACAGGGTCACGACGGCGCTGATGCCGAAGGTGCGCGCCAGGATGCTGCCGAACACGCGCTGGTCCGGCGGCATGCGCTCGACCGCGCCCTGGGCGTCGCGCCTGAGGTCCAGCGAGGCCAGCAGGTAGTCGGCGGTCCAGCGCGAGCCGTTCTTGGCGATGGCCTGCCAGTACTTCGGTTCGGTCCAGCGCTCGTCGATCGCCACCAGCCGGGCCTTGGCCGTCGCGGGATCGGTGGCGCCTTCCAGCGGCAGCGCACGGTAGGTGTTCATCACCAGCGAGCGCGCGCCCGCCACTTCGGAATTCAGTCGGCGCGCCAGGGCGCCGGCGTCGGCGCGATCGGGCAGCGCGCCGAGATCGGCCGCGACCGCGGCGAAGGCCTCGGGCGGCGGCACGTCCTCGCGGTTCCACGGCTCCAGCGCCTTGACCGTGCGGGGCAGGGCGTTGGCGACCTCCGGGTTCTCGACCGCCCGCTGCAGCAGCGAGGCGATCGGCACCAGGAAGGTCAGCAGCAGGAACAGCAGCAGCGGCAGCGTCAGCGCGAACGCACGCAGCTTGCGCCGCCGCTCCGCGCGCGACAGCGAATGCCGCAGCGCGCGCGGGTCGACGATGCCCGGGATCGCGGGGGCCGCCAGTGCCGTCATGGCCTTACTGCGTGGCCCAGGAGGCGAAGCGCTTCTCGAGTTCCTCGCCCTGGTCGGCCCAGAACTTCACGTTGAACTGCAGCGCGGTCTTGGCGTTCTCGGGCGCGGTGGGCAGGTTGGCCAGCACCTTGGGATCGAGCTTGCCCAGCGCCTTGGTGTTGGTCGGGCCGTAGGCGATGTTGCGCGCGTATTCGGCCTGGGCGTCGGGCGAGCTGGCATAGGCGATGAACTTCATCGCGGCCTCCTTGTTGGGCGAGCCCTTGGGGATGGTCCAGTAGTCCAGATCGTAGATGCCGCCGGTCCAGGTGATGCGCAGGTTCTTGCCCTCGCGGTTGGCGGCGTCGATGCGGCCGTTGTAGGCGGTGCTCATGACGACGTCACCGGCGACCAGGAACTGCGGCGGCTGCGCGCCGGCCTCCCACCACTGGATGCTGGGCTTGAGCTCGGTCAGCTTCCTGAACGCGCGCTCGGCGCCGTCCTTGGTGGCCAGCACCTTGTACACGTCGGCGGGCTTGACGCCGTCGGCCATCAGCGCGAATTCCACGTTGTAGCGCGCGCCCTTGCGCATGCCGCGCTTGCCGGGGAATTTCTTGGTGTCCCAGAAATCGGCCCAGGTGGTGGGCGGCGTCTTGAGCTTGTCGCCGTTGTAGGCCATCACGGTGGACCACACGAAGATGCCGACGCCGCATTCGGTGACGGCGGCGGGCACGAAGTCGCCCTTGGGCGCGACCTTGGCGTAGTCGATCTTCTCGAACAGGCCCTCGTCGCAGCCGCGCGCCACGTCGGGCGACTCGACCTCGACCAGGTCCCAGGTGACCTTCTTGGTCTCCACCATGGCCTTGATCTTGGCCTGCTCGCCGTTGTATTCCACTGGCACGACCTTGATGCCGTTCTTCTCGATCGGCTCGTAGAAGGCCTTCTTCTGCGCGTTGGCGTTGGCGCCGCCGAAGTTGACCACGGTGATCTGCGTCTGGGCGACGGCAGGCAGCGCGAGCACCGCGGCAGCGGCGAAGGCGAGGGCTCCGAGTTTCATTTCTCTGTCTCCTGGGGTGTGAAAAGGGGTCAGCGGTAGACGCGCAGGTATTCCTCTGCGGCGTAGAGGAACACGGTGTCGCCGAGGGCGGGGACGTCGTGGCGGCCGAGCGGCATCTTCACCATCGCGTCCTCCTGCTGCGGCACGTTGCAGCGCAGCCGCAGGTGGTCGCCGAAGTAGATGACGTCGGCCACCTTGGCCTCGAAGGTGTTGGCCTGGTTGAGCACGCCCGTGAGTTCGATGCGCTCGGGCCGGATGCCGCACAGCACGCGCTCGCCGGGGGCGGCGCCGTTGACGTTGACGCCGGTCATGCGCACGCCGTTGGGCAGGCCGACGATGCAGCCGGTGCCGGAGCTGCCCACCACCACGCCTTCCAGCGTGGTGCTGTCGCCCACGAAGCCGGCGACGAAGCGATTGGCGGGCGCTTCGTACAGGCGGTCGACCTTGTCGACCTGCTGGATCATGCCGTCGTTGAACACCGCCACGCGGTCGGACATCGCGAGCGCCTCGGACTGGTCGTGGGTGACGTAGACGAAGGTCACGCCCAGGCGCCGGTGCAGCTCCTTGAGTTCGAGCTGCATGTGCTCGCGCAGCTGCTTGTCCAGCGCGCCCAGCGGCTCGTCCATCAGCACCAGCTGCGGCTCGAACACCAGCGCGCGCGCCAGCGCCACACGCTGCTGCTGGCCGCCCGAGAGCTGCGCCGGATAGCGCGAACCCAGCTTGGCCATCTGCACCATGTCCAGCGCATGCTTCACCTTCTCGCCGCGCTCGGTGCGCGAGAAGCGGCGCACGCTCAACGGATAGGCCACGTTCTGTTCCACCGTCATGTGGGGGAACAGCGCGTAGTTCTGGAACACCATGCCGAAGTTGCGCTTGTGCGGCGGGGTGCGCGTGATCGGCGTGCCCGCCAGGCTGATCTCGCCCGAGGTCGGCGTCTCGAAGCCGGCCAGCATCATCAGCGTGGTGGTCTTGCCCGAACCGGAGGGGCCCAGCAGGGTCAGGAACTCGCCGCGGCGGATGTCCAGGTCCAGGTCGCGCACGACCAGCGCGGTTCCCTCATAGGTCTTCTGCACGCCGGTGAAGCTCACCAGCGGCGCCTCCAGCACCGTCAGCGGCGGATGGCGCTCGGCGCGCTGGGCGGTGATCGAGGCGACTTGGGCGGGGGCCATGGGGAGCGTCTCAGGCCTGGGTGGCGCGGTCCAGCGCCTGCGCCAGCAGCCCCAGCCCTTCGTCCACCAGCGCATCGCTCGCGGTGAGGGGCACCAGGATGCGGATCACGTTGCCGTAGGTGCCGCAGGTCAGGATGATCAGGCCCAGCTTCGCGGCCTCCGTGGCCACGCGCTTGGCCAGGTCGGCGTCGGGCCGCTGCGGATCGCGCTGCTGGCACAGCTCGATCGCCACCATGGCGCCGAGGCCGCGCACGTCGGCGATGCCGTCGTGCCGCTCGGCAAGCCGGCGCAGCCCCGCGCGCAGCCGCTCACCCAGCACCCGGCTGCGTTCGAGCAGGCCTTCGCGCTCGAAGACTTCCAGCACGGCCAGCGCCGCGGCGCAGGCCACCGGGCTGCCGGCATAGGTGCCGCCCAGGCCGCCGGCAGCGGGCGCATCCATCACGTCCGCGCGGCCGATCACCGCGGAAATCGGAAAGCCGCCCGCCATGGACTTGGCCAGCGTGATCAGGTCCGGGGCCGCGCCCATCTGCTCGACCGCGAACCAGGTGCCGGTGCGGCCGGCGCCGGTCTGCACCTCGTCGGCGATCAGCAGGATGCCGTGCCGGTCGCACAGCGCCCGCAGGCGCTGGAACAGCTCGGGCGGCGCCACGTGGAAGCCGCCCTCGCCCTGCACCGGCTCCAGGATGATGGCCGCCACGCGCGCGGCTTCGATGTCGTTGCGCAGGATGGCATCGACCGAGGCCATCGCATCGTCGACGCTGATGCCGCGCAGCGCGTTCGGGAAGGTCGCGTGGAAGATCTCCGCCGGGAACGGGCCGAAGCCGAGCTTGTACGGTGCGACCTTGCCGGTGAGGCCCAGCGTCAGCAGGGTGCGTCCGTGGTAGCCGCCGCCGAAGGCGATCACGCCCGGGCGGCCGGTCGCGGCGCGGGCGATCTTGATCGCGTTCTCCACCGCTTCGGCGCCGGTGGTGAGGAACAGGGTCTTCTTGGCGAAGTTGCCGGGGGCCAGCGCGTTCAGGCGTTCGGCCAGTTCCACGTAAGGTTCGTAAGCAAGCACCTGGAAGCAGGTGTGGGTGAAGCGATCGAGCTGGGCCTTGACCGCGTCGATGATCGCGGGATGGCAATGGCCGGTATTCAGCACGGCGATGCCGCCGGCGAAGTCGATGTAGCGCCGTCCTTCCACGTCCCAGACTTCGGCGTTGGCGGCGCGGGCGGCGAAGATCTCGTGGGCGTGGCCGACGCCGCGGGCCACGGCGGCCTGGCGGCGTGCCATCAGGGCGGCGTTGGTCAGGTTCGGTTCTCTGTGCATGTCATTCCTTGATGCGGATCACGGCGCCATCGCGCCAGGGTGGATCGCACTGTAGGCAGGCAGCCCGCTCGCTAACATATACAGATGACCGGGTCGGGCCGATGCACTGTGCAGGCCGAACGGCCTGTACACACAAACCCCGAGATGTTCGCCCTGGACCCGCACTCCCCCACGCCGCTGGTGTCCCAGATCGTCGACGGGTTCCGCCGCATGATCGAGGAGGGCACGCTGCGCGCGGGCACCAAGCTGCCGTCGATCCGCCAGTTCGCGCACTCGCACGAGGTGAGCGTGTACACGGTGGTCGACGCCTACGACCGGCTGGTGGCGCTGGGCTTCTTCGCATCGCGCCCGCATTCGGGCTTCTTCGGTAGACCCGGTGGGTGGGCAGCAAGCGGGGCTGCGGCKGGCTGCCCAGCGACTGGCTGTTCGGCGAAGGCGTCAAGCGCGGCCTGCGCGCCCTGGCGGCCGACGAGGTGGACCTGGGCGGCTACGGCGAGCCCAAGGGCTACCCGCCGCTGCGCCAGCTGGTGCGCGACCTGCTGGCGGAGCAGGAGGTCGCGGCGACGACGGACCAGGTGCTGCTCACGCAGGGCTCCAGCCAGGCGCTCGACCTGGCCGCGCGCCGCCTGGTGCGCGCGGGCGATCCGGTGCTGGTGGACCAGCCGGGCTACGCCAACCTGCTGTCCTCGCTGCGCTTCCTGCGGGCGCGCCTGATCGGCGCGCCGCGCACGCCCCAGGGCTGGGACCTGGATGCCCTGGAGGCGCAGGTGAAGCAGCACCGGCCCAAGGTCTTCTTCACCCAGCCGCGCCTGCAAAGCCCGACGGGATCAACCGCGCAGCTGGCGCACCTGCACCGGGTGCTGCAGCTGGCCGAGAAGTACGACTTCGTGATCGTCGAGAACGACATCTACCTGGACCTGGACCCGGAGCCCCGGCCGTCGCTGGCCAGCCTGGACCAGTTGCAGCGGGTGGTCTACATCAGCAGCTTCTCCAAGACCATCTCGCCCAACATCCGGGTGGGCTACCTGGCAGCGCAGGCGGACCTGCTGGAGGAACTGGCGCAGCTGAAGATGCTCTCGGGCCTGACCTCCTCCGAGTTCACCGAGCGGCTGGCCTACGGCGCGCTGGTGGACGGCCGCTGGCGCAAGCACGTCAAGCACCTGCGCGAGCGGCTGGCGCAGGCCCACCAGGTGGCGGCGCGCGAGCTGCTGGACCTGGGCTTCGAGCTGTTCTGCGAGCCCAAGGCGGGCATGCTGCTGTGGGCGCGCCATCCGGCGGTGCCCAACGCCGGCGAGTTCGCCTACAAGGCGGCGGAGCACGACATCATGCTGGGCCCGGGGCACCTGTTCTCGGTCGACCTGGCGCCCGGGCCCTGGATGCGCTTCAACGTCGCCTTCTGCGTGGACGGCGCCGTGTTCGAGTTCCTGCGCAGCCAGGAACTGGGGCCGCGCGCGGCCGCGGCCTGACGCTTCAGGCCAGCCAGCCGCGCAGCTTCCGGTAGACCGCTTCGCTGTCCAGCAGCTCGAGATGGTGCGTTCCGCGCGCCACCCACGTGCGGGACGCGGGGATGTGCAGGTGCAGCGTGGTCCGCGCGTGCCGGCCCAGGGCGCTGTCCACCGAGACCAGTCCGTCCCCGAAACTCGCGTCCGCGCGCCCCTGGCCCAGTGCGCCCGCGATCGCGAAGCAGGCGACCCGGCGGGGCAGGGGCACTGGCGTGCGGGTGTCGCGGTGCAGGAAGCGTCCGCCCTGCCAGTCGCTGGCGAGCAGGTTGCCATGCCGCAGGTCGGTGATGCCGTCGCTGCGCAGGCGGCCCAGCCGCGTGAATGGGGCGAGGTACGGGCTCACGCCCAGCGCCGCGTGCAGCCAGTTGCCGCCGCGCTCCAGCGCGGCGCCGTGGTGCGGTGTGCCGAGGAACACCAGCTGCCGCAGCCGCCTGGGCCACGTGAGGCCCTCTGCGCGTGCCTGGTGCACCGCGCTGCGTGCCACCAGCCCGCCCATGCTGTGGCCGACGATGGCGAGGCTCTCCACCGGCACCGGCCAGTGCGCCACCAGCTCCTCCAGCTTCTCCGCCAGCTCCGCGCCGTTCTCCGAGACATGGCGGCCGGTGTTGTAGCGCAGGTAGACCGGCGTGAGGCCCAAGGCCTCGGCGAGCGCGCGCCCGTGGTCGTGGCCGTTGCGGTTCCATAGCAGGTCGTTCATGCCCAGGCCGTGCACCAGCAGCAGCAGGCGCGGGCCCGGGGTCCCGCGGATCCGCAGTTCCGTGGGAATCGCCAGCGGATTGCCGGTGCGGGCGAGGTGATCGCCCAGCACGCCGTTGAGCGCGGACAGCATGGCCTGGGCGGACGGCGATTCGTCGGTGGTGGCCGCATCGTCGGTGGGCAGCAGCGCCTGCACGCCGGCCAGGGCGGCGTCGAGCCCGGAGCCGACCAGCGCGCTGCCGGTGCGCACGGTGCCGTATACGAAGCCCGCGATGCCCGGGGCGCGACGCTCCCGCACCTGGCCCAGCGGCGGCGCCAGCCGCGCGATGTTGCCGTGCAGGCCCTCGGCGATGTGCGTCACGCCGTGGATGCCGTCCACCGCGAGGCGCAGCGCGCCGCGCACGCGTTCGATGGCGGCGGTGGGGCGGCGACGGGGCGGCGGCAGGGCGGCTTGCGGATGGGGCATGGCGCTCCAGTGTAGGCCTGCACTCCGCGCGACCGCCGGGTCATGCACCTGGCTCCAYGGTGTGGGACAGGCCCCAAACCTATAATGAAAGGTTCAGCTGGACCCCCCATGAGCACTCCCCAATTCACCGTCGCCGACATCCGCCAGACCTTCCTCGACTTCTTCAAGGAGCGCGGGCACACGGTGGTGCCTTCGAGTTCCCTGGTGCCGGCGAACGACCCGACGCTGATGTTCACCAACTCGGGGATGGTGCAGTTCAAGGACGTGTTCCTCGGCACCGACAAGCGCCCCTACGTGCGCGCGGCCTCCGTGCAGGCCTGCCTGCGCGCCGGCGGCAAGCACAACGACCTGGAGAACGTGGGCTACACGGCACGGCACCACACCTTCTTCGAGATGCTGGGCAACTGGTCCTTCGGCGACTACTTCAAGCGCGAGTCGCTCAAGTGGGCGTGGGAGCTGCTGACCGAGGTCTACCAGCTGCCGGCCGACCGCCTGTGGGCCACCGTCTACATGGAAGACGACGAGGCCTACGACATCTGGACCAAGGAAATCGGCCTGCCGCCGGACCGCGTGGTGCGCATCGGCGACAACAAGGGCGCGCGCTATGCGTCCGACAACTTCTGGATGATGGCCGACACCGGTCCCTGCGGTCCCTGCTCGGAGATCTTCTTCGACCACGGCCCGGACATCGCCGGCGGCCCCCCGGGCAGCCCCGACCAGGACGGCGACCGCTACATCGAGATCTGGAACAACGTGTTCATGCAGTTCGACATGCAGCCCGATGGCTCGGTCAAGCCGCTGCCCGCGCCCTGCGTGGACACCGGCATGGGCCTGGAGCGGCTGGCGGCGATCCTGCAGCACGTGCACAGCAACTATGAGATCGACCTGTTCCAGGCGCTGATCATCGGGGCGGCGCGCGAGACCCACACGCAGGACCTGAGCAACCCGTCCCTGCGCGTGATCGCCGACCACATCCGGGCGACCTCCTTCCTGGTGGCCGACGGCGTGATCCCGTCCAATGAAGGCCGGGGCTACGTGCAGCGCCGCATCATCCGCCGCGCCATCCGCCACGGCTACAAGCTGGGCCAGAAGACGCCGTTCTTCCACAAGCTGGTGCCCGACCTGGTGAAGGTGATGGGCGATGCCTACCCGCACCTGGCGAAGGCGCAGCAGCGCGTGATGGACGTGCTGAAGGCGGAAGAGGAGCGCTTCTACGAGACGCTCGCCAACGGCATGGAGATCCTGGACTCCGCGCTGGCCGGCGGCCAGCAGGTGCTGCCGGGCGACGTCGCCTTCAAGCTGCACGACACCTATGGATTCCCGCTGGACCTGTCGGCCGACGTGTGCCGCGAGCGCGGCGTGGGCGTGGACGAGACCGGCTTCAATGCCGCGATGGAAAAACAGAAGGCCGCCGGCCGTGCGGCGGGCAAGTTCCGGATGGACCGCGTGCTGGACTACGCGGGGGGCGTCAACAAGTTCGTCGGCTACGAGAAGCTGGAAGAGGGCGCCAAGATCGTCGCGATCTACGTCGACGGCACGCCGGCCGCGGAGCTCAAGAGCGGGCAGGAGGGCATCGTGGTGCTGGACACCACGCCCTTCTACGCGGAAAGCGGTGGCCAGGTGGGCGATGCGGGCGTTCTGCAAAGCGGCTCGGCGCTGTTCAAGGTGGAAGACACCCAGAAGGTCAAGGCGGACGTGTACGGCCACCATGGCCAGCTGGCGCAGGGCACGCTCAACGTCGGCGACCACGTCACCGCCAAGGTGGACATGAAGCGCCGCGCCGCGACCATGCGCAACCACTCCGTCACGCACCTGATGCACAAGGCGCTGCGCGAAGTGCTGGGCGGCCACGTGCAGCAGAAGGGTTCGCTGGTCGACGCCGACAAGACGCGCTTCGACTTCACGCACAACGCACCGGTCACCGCGGAACAGATCCGCGAGATCGAGGCGCGCGTCAACGCCGAGATCCTGGAGAACCACGCGACGCAGGCGCGCGTGATGGACATCGAGTCGGCGCAGAAGACCGGCGCGGTGATGCTGTTCGGCGAGAAGTACGGCGAGACCGTGCGCGTGCTGGACATCGGTTCCAGCCGCGAGTTGTGCGGCGGCACGCACGTGCAGCGCACCGGCGACATCGGCCTGTTCAAGGTGGTGGGCGAAGGTGGCGTGGCCGCGGGCATCCGCCGCATCGAAGCGGTCACCGGCGCCAACGCGCTGGCCTACCTGCAGCAGCTGGAGACCACGGTGCAGGACGTCGCCGGCTCGCTGAAAGCAGCGCCCGCGGAGTTGAATGGTCGCGTGGCGCAGGTGCTGGAGCAGGTCCGGTCGCTGGAAAAGGAAGTCGCGCAGCTCAAGGGCAAGCTCGCTTCCTCGCAGGGCGACGACCTCGTGGCGCAGGCCGTGGACGTCAAGGGCATCAAGGTGCTCGCTGCCCGGCTCGAAGGCGCCGACGCCAAGACCTTGCGCGACACCATGGACAAGCTGAAGGACAAGCTCAAGTCCGCGGCCATCGTGCTTGCCTCGGTCGACGGCGCCAAGGTGCAGCTGGCCGCCGGCGTCACCGCCGACAGCATGGGCAAGGTCAAGGCGGGCGAGCTGGTGAACTTCGTCGCGCAGCAGGTGGGCGGCAAGGGCGGCGGCAAGCCGGACATGGCGATGGCCGGCGGCACGGATGCCAGCAAGCTCGCCGGCGCGCTCGGCTCGGTGCGGGGCTGGGTCTCCGAGCGGATCTGATGGCTGCTGCCCCTTCCCCGAGGAGGGGAGGGGAGAAGATCCTCAGATCGCCACCTGCGTCGCGTGCTCGCCCGCGATCGCGATCAAGCGCGGCAGGTCCGGCGCGCTCGGCGAGATCTCCCGGTCCATGTGGGCGAACATGGCTGAAGCGGCCTCGCGGCTCGTCATCGAAATCATCTGCCCGCCCTCCCTGCCGAAGCGGAACCAGTGCACGGTGCCACCGGGCAGGTGCACCAGCGTGCCGGCCTTCGCCACCCGCTCCTCGCTGCCCAGGCCGAACAGCACCTCGCCGCGCGTGACGTAGAACGACTCGTCCCAGGGGTGGTGGTGCGGCGGCGGCCCGCTGCCTTCCGCGCCTTCCTGCAGGAAGATTTCGTAGCCACCGGTGGCGGCACCCGATGCGAGCACGGTGATGTGCTCGCCGACGACGTTGAGCGAACGCGGATAGTCCGAAGGCTGGACGACGAAGGGCTGGGGCTTCATGGGAAGGCTCCTGTGGCGCGCGTGGGACCGCGACACGCGCATTGGATGCCTTGCCGGGTGGGGAGACAAGGGACGGCTGTCAGCTCGGTTGGAGTTTCAGCTGGGCAGTGGCGGGCCCTCACCCCGGCCTTCTTCGGCAGGCCGCAGGCCGCAGTCAGGTCATTTCTTCCTGAACACCACGTCCCAGACTCCGTGGCCGAGCCGCAATCCGCGGTTCTCGAACTTCGTGAGCGGCCGGTAGTCCGGCCGGGGCGCGAAGCCCGCCGCCGTGTTCTCCAGGGCGGTTTCCGCGGCCAGCACTTCCAGCATCTGCTGCGCATACGGCTCCCAGTCCGTCGCGCAGTGGATCGTGCCGCCGCTGCGCAGCCGCGGCAGCAGCTTGGCCACGAAGTGCGGCTGCACCAGCCGCCGCTTGTTGTGCCGTGCCTTGTGCCAGGGATCCGGAAAGAAGATGTGCACGCCGGCCAGGGATTCCGGCGGCAGCATGTGGTCCAGGACCTCCACCGCGTCGTGTTCGACGATGCGGATGTTGCCCAGCCCCTGCTCGCCGATGCGCTTGAGCAGTGCCCCCACGCCGGGCGGATGCACCTCGCAGCACAGGAAGTTCTTCTCCGGCATCAGCGCGGCGATGTGCGCCGTGGCCTCACCCATGCCGAAGCCGATTTCCAGCAGGGTGGGCGCATCGCGGCCGAAGACCTGTGCGAGGTCCACGGGCTGCGGCTGGTAGGGCAGCAGGAACCGGGGGCCCAGCGTCTCCAGCGCCTTCGCCTGGCCGACGGTGGTGCGGCCCGCGCGGCGCACGTAGCTGCGGATGCCGCGGGGAGGGGGCACGCTCTCGGGCGTGTTCGGTTCGTCGCTCATGCCCCGATTGTCCGCTACGGCCAGCGGGCACCCCAGGCGCGCACCGCCTGCGCCAGCTGGTCCGGCAGGGAAAGCTGCGGCGGCAGGGCGATGCCCAGCACGGCCGCGGCGGCCGAGAGCGTCGCGCGCGGGTCCGTGAGGTCCAGCGCGGCCGCGCCGTTCTGCTTGGACAGCTTCTCGCCATTGGGGCCCAGCACCAGCGGCGTGTGCAGGTAGGACGGCTGCGGATGTCCCAGCGCCCGCTGCAACAGCAGCTGGCGCGGCGTGTTGTCCACGAGGTCCTCGCCACGCACCACGTGCGTGATGCCCTGGTCCGCATCGTCCACGACCACCGCGAGCTGGTAGGCGAACAGGCCGTCGGCGCGCTTCAGCACGAAGTCGCCCACCTCCCTGGCCACGTCCTGCAGGTGCACGCCGGTGCGGCGGTCGGTCCATGCGACGGTGCCTTCGGGCACGCGCAAGCGCCAGGCGCGGGCTTCCTTGCCCTGCAGGCCTTCGCGGCAGGTGCCGGGGTACACCAGCTCGCGATGGCGCGGCCGCTCGCGCCCCAGCGCACGCAGCGCGACCTCGATGTCCTTGCGGGAGCAACTGCAGGGATAGGCCACCCGTTGAACCATCAGCCGGTCCAGCGCTGCCTGGTATAGCGGGTCGCGCTGCGACTGCCACTGCGCGGGGCCGTCGGGCAGCAGCCCGCAGGCTGCGAGCTGGCGCAGGATCTCCAAGTCGGCGCCGGGCACGCAGCGCGGGCGGTCCACGTCCTCGATGCGCACCAGCCATTCGCCGCCGTGGGCGCGCGCGTCAAGCCAGCTGGCGAGTGCCGCCACCAGCGAGCCCGCGTGCAGCGGGCCGGTGGGCGAGGGCGCGAAGCGTCCGCGGTAGGCCTTCATGCCGATCGATGGCGCTCGAGCAGCGCGGACCGCGTGGTGGCACTTTCCAGTTGGGCCAGCCACCATTGCAGCGCTCGGCCCGGCCCCGTTCCCGTGTTGCGCCAGGCATAGCTCAGCCGGATCGTGCGCCGCGGGGCACGCTGGATCTCGCGCATGACCAGGCGTCCGCTCTCGATGTACGGGCGCGCCAGCGGCTCCGGCAGGAAGCCGCCCCCCAGCCCGCGCAGCTGCGCGTCCAGCTTGGCCCGCATGGTGGGGACCGTGAACACGTCCTGGCCCGTCAGCAGGCCCAGCGTGAGCGCCATGCTTCTTTGCTGCGCCGAGTCCGAGACCGCGACCACGCGGTGCTTGATCAGCACGTCATCGCCGATCGGCTCGGGGACCTGGGCCAGGGGATGGTTCGGCGACACCGCATAGACGAACAGCAGGTCCCCGAGTTCGTGGCTGTTGATGCCCGCCGTGGTCCCCGGCTCGACCACCACGCCCAGCGCGAGGTCGGCGCGGCCGGACGTCACGGCCTCCAGGGTGCCCGCCAGCGCTTCTTCGCGCAGGCGCAGGCGCGTGGTCGGCTGCAGCGCATAGAAGGCATCGGACAGCTCCATCACGGTCGAGCCCGACAGCGACGTGTCGACCGCGATCGTGAACTCCGCTTCCCAACCGGTGGCGACCCGCTTGACGCGGTTGGCGATGGCGTCGATGTCCTGCAGCAGCTGCTGCGCCGCGGACAGCAGCTCGCTGCCGGCGGCGGTCAGGCGCGCCTGCCGGGAGCTCCGGTCGAACAGCAGGACATCCAGCGCGTCCTCCAGCTGCCGGACCCGGTAGGTGACCGCGCTGGGCACCAGGCCGAGCTGCCGGGCGGCGGCGGCAAAGCTGCCCTGCTCGACCACGGCTTGAACCAGGCCGAGCGTGTCGGGCGTCAGGACGTCCCGGGCGGAGACGGTTTTCACTTCCATCGTTCGAATTATTTGAATGATGCCATCAAAAAGGCGGTCACGGCAGCACGACAGTGCCCCCTACAGTCCGCCTCATTCAAAGGAATTCACATGCTTACGCTGCGTAAGTCCGAGGAACGGGGCTATGCCGACCATGGTTGGCTCAAGTCCTTCCACAGTTTCTCCTTCGCTGGTTACTACGACCCCGAGCACATGGGTTTCGGCAACCTGCGGGTGATCAACGAGGACCGCATCGCCCCCGGCACCGGTTTCGGCAACCACGGCCACCGCGACATGGAGATCATCAGCTATGTGCTCTCCGGAGAACTCGCCCACCGCGACACCATCGGCAACGTCAAGGGAATCCCTCCGGGCGAAGTGCAACGGATGAGCGCGGGCCGAGGCGTCATGCACAGCGAGTTCAACCACGCCAAGGACCGCACGACGCATTTCCTGCAGATCTGGATCGAACCCAACGAAACGGGCATCGAGCCCAGCTACGAGCAGAAACGCTTTGCCGACGAGGAAAAGCGCGGCAAATTGCGCCTGGTGGCCTCGCCGGACGGTGCCGACGGGTCCGTTCGCATCCATGCGGATGCGCGGCTGTACGCCGGCCTGCTGGACGGCGCGGAACAGGCAACAATGGTGCTGGATCCGCGGCGCCTGGTCTATGTGCACCTCGTGCGGGGCGAACTGTCCGTGAACGGCAGCCGCCTCGCCGCTGGCGATGCCGCCAAGCTGCAGGAAGAGACGCAACTCGCCCTCTCCGAAGGCAAGGACGCCGAGGTTCTGGTGTTCGCGTTGGGCGAACACTGATTTCAAGCCATACCACCAAGGAGTTTCGATGGCCACGTTGACTTCCAATGCCACCGGCTATGCAGCCGACGCGAGGGGGCTCTCGCTGTCCCCGGCGCAGAACGCCTTCGCGCTGATCGGCCGCGTGCTGATCGCGATGTTGTTCATCCCCTCCGGATGGGGAAAGATCGCCGGTTTCTCCGGCCTTGTGGGCTACATCGCGTCCAAGGGCGTGCCGCTGCCCGAGGTGTGCGCCGCCATTGCCATCGCCACCGAACTGGGCCTGGGCCTGCTGTTGCTGGTCGGCTTCCAGACGCGCTGGGTGGCGCTGCTCATGGCCATCTTCGTGGCCGTCATCACGCTGATCTTCCACAACTACTGGGCCGTGCCGGAAGCCCAGATGGCCGCGCAGAAGCTGAATTTCTTCAAGAACTACGCAATCACCGGCGGCCTGCTGGCGTTCGCCGCCTTCGGAGCGGGCACCTTCAGCCTGGACGGACGCCGACGCTGATCCGGCCGTCGACCGCGCGCTGCCCTCCGCTCCCGCACAGAGAACAAGAAGAATGGCCCATGTCGTTGTCGTGTACCACTCCGGCTACGGCCACACCCAGCGCATGGCCCAGGCGGTCGCCGACGGCGCGGGGGCGCAACTGCTCGCGATCGACCCCGAGGGCAACCTCCCCGAGGGGGGGTGGGACCTGCTGAAGGCAGCCGACGCCATCATCTTCGGTTCGCCCGCCTACATGGGCAGCGTCAGCTGGCAGTTCAAGAAATTCGCCGACGCGTCTTCCAAGCCCTGGTACGCGGAGGAATGGAAGGACAAGATCGCCGCCGGCTTCACCAACAGCTCCGGCATGAGCGGGGACAAGTTCAACGTGCTGACCACGCTGTTCACCCTGGCCATGCAGCACGGCATGATCTGGGTCAGCCAGGGCCTGATGCCCAGCAACACCCGCGGCGCCAGGCGCGACGACGTGAACTATCTCGTGTCGTACAGCGGCGCGATGGCGCAGTCGCCTTCGGATGCGGGCGCCGATGCCATGTCCGCGGGCGACCTGGAAACGGCCCGGCTGTTCGGCCGGCGCGTGGGCGAGGCCGCGACCCGCTGGAAGCGCTGAGGGCCGGGAAGCGCTAAGCTTCCCGGATGCCACTCGCGCAGCAACTCACCGGACAAGGCAAGGACCTCGGCGGCGGTTTCCTCGTTCGCAGGCTCCTGCCGGACGCCCGCCGGCGCAGCGTCGGTCCGTTCATCTTTTTCGACCACTTCGGTCCAGCCGAGGAACTGCCGGGCGTCAACCACGACGTCCGGCCGCATCCCCACATCGGCCTGGCCACGGTCACCTACCTGTTCGACGGCGCGATGATGCACCGCGACAGCCTGGGCACCGCCCAGCTGATCGAACCGGGCGCCATCAACTGGATGACGGCGGGGCGGGGCATCGTGCACTCCGAACGAAGGCCGGACCACCTGCGCAATGTGCGCCACGTCAACCACGGCCTGCAGTTGTGGACCGCGTTGCCGCTGGAACACGAGGAGACCGAACCCACCTTCTCGCACACGCCGGCCGAAGCGATCCCGGAATGCAGCGTGGGCGAGGGGCGCGTGCGCGTGCTGGTGGGCGAGGCCTTCGGCGCGCGTTCGCCCGTCCGAGCGCTGACACCCACGCTGTACCTGGACCTGTGGCTGCCCGCCGGCGGGCGCATGGAGCTGCCGCCGTTGGCCGCGGAGATGGCGCTCTATGCCGTGGAAGGCAGCCTCGAGATCGACGGGAAAGCCTTGCCCGAGAGGCAGATGGGCGTGTTGGCTCCCGGGCTGGCCGCGGCACTGTTCGCACCCACCGGGGCGCGCGCCGTGCTGGTGGGTGGCGCGCCCCTCGATGCGCCGCGCCACATGTGGTGGAACTTCGTGTCCAGCCGCAAGGACCGCATCCTGCAGGCGAGTGCCGACTGGGAGGCGATGCGCATGGGCACCGTTCCCGGCGAAACGGAGTTCATCCCCTTGCCGCCGGCGCGGTTCACGCCGCCCGAGCCGCGGTCCTAGGATTTGGGCACGAGCTTGCGGTCCAGCGCCTCGCGCTCGTCGAACACGAAGCAGGTGCCCCGGAAATGGGCGCCCCCGGTCTCCTCGAAATAACGCAGGATGCCGCCCTCCAGCTGCCAGACATGGGTGAGCCCGGCCTCCTGCATCACCAAGGCGGCCTTCTCGCAGCGGATGCCGCCGGTGCAGAAGCTCACGACCGTCTTGTCCTGCAGCTCGCCCAGGTGGGCGCGCAAGGCCGCTGGGAAATCGCTGAACCTGCCCAGTCGCCAGTCGATGGCGCCCTCGAAGGTTCCGTAGTCGACTTCGACCGCATTGCGCGTGTCGAGCGTGACCACCGGCCGGCCGGCGTCGTCATGTCCCTGCGCCAGCCAGCGCTGCAGCGTCGCCGCAGGCAGGGCCGGCGCGCGCCCTTGCGCGGGCTGGATCGCCGGATGGTCCATGCGGATGATCTCGCGCTTGTGCTTGACCAGCATGCGGCCGAAGGGCGCCTGCGCCGACCAGCTTTCCTTGGCGTGCAGGTCCGCCAGCCGCGGGTCGGCGCGTAACTCGTTCAGCAGCGTGCGCACGGCTTCCGCCGTGCCGGCGAGAAAGAGGTTGATGCCTTCCTCGGCCAGCAGGATCGTGCCCTTGAGCTCCAGTGACCTGGCCCGCGCCAGCAAGGGTTCGCGCAGGGCCGCGGCGTCCGGCAGCGGCACGAACTTGTAGGCGGAAACGTTGAGGACATTGTTCACGGGTCGGATTTCCTGCTGGATGTCAAGGGGCGCGGGCTTTCTACAATCGAACCATGTTCGTGCACCTGCGCCTCCACACCGAATTCTCCGTCGTCGACGGCACCAACCGCATCGAGGAGATCGTCAAGGCCGCCGCGGCCGACGCGCAACCGGCGCTGGGCATTTCGGACCTCAACAACCTGTTCGGGGCGATCAAGTTCTACAAGGAGGCGCGCGGCGCCGGCCTGAAGCCGGTGATCGGCTGCGAGCTGATGCTGCAAGGGCTGGGCGCGGACGCCGGCCTGCTGTCCCGCATCGTGCTGCTGGTGCAGAACCACCGAGGCTACCTGAACCTCTGCGAGATCCTCGCCCGCGCGTGGACGCGCAACGTCGTGCGCGCGCAGGCCGTCGCCAGGCTGGAGTGGCTGCAGGAGCTCGGCGAAGGCCTGATCCTGCTGTCCGGCGCGCAGGCGGGTCCGGTGGGCCAGGCGCTGCTGCAGGCGGACGACAGCCGCGCCTCGGAAGTGGCCCTGCAGCTGGCCGGCATCTTCCCGCACCGTTTCTACATCGAACTGCAGCGGGCCGGCCGCAACGACGACGAGGTCCACGTGGCCGCCGCCGTGCAGCTGGCGGCACGCCTGAACCTGCCGGTGGTGGCGACCCACCCGGTTCAGTTCACGAAGGCAGACGATTACGAGGCGCACGAGGCGCGCGTCTGCATCGCGGAAGGCGAGATCCTGGGCAATGCGCGACGGGTGCGCCGCTTCACGCGCGAGCAGTATTTCAAGTCGGCGGCTCAGATGGAGGCGCTGTTCGCAGACATTCCCTCGGCCGTCGCCAACACGGCGGAGATCGCGCGCCGCTGCAACCTGGTGCTGGAACTGGGCAAGCCGCGGCTGCCGAACTTCCCCACGCCCAACGGCATGCCGATCGACGAGTACTTCCGCTACGCGTCGCACGAGGGCTTGGCGGAGCGCCTGGCGCACCTGTACCCGAACGAGGCCGAGCGCGAGAAGCAGCGGTCCCGCTACGAAGAGCGCCTCGAGTTCGAGCTGGGGACCATCCTGAAGATGGGGTTCCCCGGCTACTTCCTGATCGTGGGCGATTTCATCAACTGGGCCAAGAAGAACGGCTGCCCGGTCGGACCGGGCCGGGGCTCTGGCGCGGGCTCGCTGGTGGCCTATGCGCTGAAGATCACCGACCTCGACCCGCTGCAGTACAACCTGCTGTTCGAGCGCTTCCTGAATCCCGAGCGCGTGTCGATGCCCGATTTCGACATCGACTTCTGCCAGGGCAACCGCGACCGGGTGATCGAGTACGTCAAGGAGAAGTACGGGCGCGACGCGGTGTCGCAGATCGCCACCTTCGGCACGATGGCCGCGCGCGCCGCGGTGCGCGACGTGGGCCGCGTGCTCGACATGAGCTACACCTTCTGCGACGGCATCAGCAAGCTGATCCCGAACAAGCCCGGAACGCACATCACCATCGCCGATGCGCTCAAGCAGGAGCCGATGCTGGCCGAGCGCTACCAGCGCGAGGACGAAGTCAAGACGCTGCTGGACCTGGCGCAGAAGCTCGAAGGCATGGCGCGCAACGTGGGCATGCACGCGGGCGGCGTGCTGATCGCGCCGGGCAAGCTCACCGACTTCACGCCGCTGTACCAGCAGCCGGGAAGCGATTCCGCGGTCAGCCAGTACGACAAGGACGACGTGGAAGCCGCGGGCCTGGTGAAGTTCGACTTCCTGGGCCTGGCCACGCTGACCATTCTTGAACTCGCGCGCCAGTTCATCGTGCAGCGCCATCCCGGGCAGGAGGACTTCTCCTTCGACACGATCGCGCTGGACGATCCGCACACGTACAAGCTGTTTTCCGACGGCAAGACCGAGGCGGTGTTCCAGTTCGAATCCCGCGGCATGCAGGGCATGCTGCGCGACGCCCGGCCGACGCGGCTGGAAGACCTGATCGCCCTGAACGCCTTGTACCGGCCCGGCCCCATGGACCTGATCCCCAGCTTCGTGGCCCGCAAGCACGGCCGCGAGGTGGTGGAGTACCCGCATCCGCTGGTGGAGCCCGTGCTCTCGGAGACCTACGGGATCATGGTCTACCAGGAGCAGGTGATGCAGACGGCGCAGGTGCTGGGCGGCTACTCGCTCGGCGGCGCCGACCTGCTGCGCCGGGCCATGGGCAAGAAGAAGGCCGAGGAGATGGCCCAGCACCGGGAGATCTTCCGGGAAGGCGCGGCGAAGAACAACATCACCGCGGACAAGGCCGACGAGATCTTCGACCTGATGGAGAAGTTCGCGGGCTACGGCTTCAACAAGTCGCACGCGGCCGCCTACTCGCTGCTGGCGTACCACACGGCCTGGCTCAAGGTCCATTTCACGGCGGAGTTCTACTGCGCCAACATGACCATCGAAATGGACAACACCGACAAGCTCAAGGTGTTGTTCGAGGATGCGACCAAGAACTTCGGCATCACCTTCGAGGCGCCGGACGTCAACCGCGGCACCTGGCGTTTCGAGCCGATCTCCGACAAGGTCGTGCGCTACGGCCTGGGTGCGATCAAGGGCACGGGCCAGTCGGCGATCGAGGCGATCGTCGCCGCCCGGGAGGAGGGCGGCGCGTTCCAGAGCCTGTACGACTTCTGCTGCCGGGTCGACCGCGGCCGGATCAACAAGCGCACGGTGGAAGCGCTGGTCAAGGCGGGAGCCTTCGACGCACTGCACATGAACCGGGCCGCGCTGGTCGCCTCGATCGACCGCGCTTTCGAATTCGCCGCCACCTCCGAGGCCAACGCCAACCAGGGCGGCCTGTTCGACATGGGCGACAGCCACGCGGCGAGCCACAAGGAGCCGGTACTGCTGGAGGCCCTGCCCTGGGGCGTGAAGGAGCGCCTGACGCACGAGAAGACGGCGCTGGGCTTCTACCTGTCGGGCCACCTGTTCGACGAGGTGGAGCGGGAGGTCCGGCGCTTCTGCAAGCGTCGCATCGAGGAACTGGTCGACACACGCGAGCCGCTGCTGCTGGCGGGCATCGTCACCGACATGCGCATCATCAACGGCCAGCGCGGCCGGCTGGCGCTGTTCAAGCTGGACGACAAGACCGACGTGATCGACGCGGCCGCGGACGAGGCCGTGTTCAATCCACATCGCGGCTGGTTCAAGGACGACGAACTGGTGGTGGTGATGGCGAAGCTGCAACCCGACCGCTTCTCGGGAGGCTTCCGCCTGAACGTGCAGCAGATCTGGGACCTGGCGACGGCGCGCTGCCGGTTCGGCAAGTACCTGAAGGTCGCGGTGAACGGGACGGCGCCCGACATCCAGCGGCTGCTGCGCGAGTTCCCGCCCAAGCGGGAAATGTCGGAGCAGGGGGAGCTGGTGCGCGGACTGGGCGTCCGGCTGCTGGTGCAGCGCGACAGCGCGGTCGCCGAATTGCAGCTCGGCGAGCAGGCGCGGTTCTATCCCACCGACGCCGCCCTGGCCAGCTGGATGGCGCAGGCCCATGCGGGCCAGGCGCAGATCGTCTACGAGAGCTGAGGAACGCCGGAAACGGCGGTGGTGCCCTCAGGCCTCCAGGCGGAGCCGGGATTCCAGGATCACCTTCTTCCACTGTGTCAGGTCGGCGGAGATCTGCCTGGCGAAGATCTCCGGCGAGCTCTTCACCGGCGTGGAACCGGCGGCCAGCAGCCGGTTCTGGATGTCTTCGGAGGCGAGCACCTGCTGGAGCGCCGCATCGAGGCGCGCGACGATCCCGGACGGCGTCTTCGCCGGTGCGACGAGGCCTACCCAGGAATTCACGTCGAGGTTCTTCAACTCGGGGTACGCGAGCTCCGAAAGGGTCGGCACGTTGGGCAGCACGGGCGCGCGCTTGGCGCTGGTCACGGCCAGGCCCTTGAGCACGCCTGCGCGGATGTCGCCCGAGGTCGTCGGAACCGCGGCCAGCATCAGCGGAATCTGCCGGCCCAACACCTGCGCGCGGGCGTCGCCGCCGCCGCGGTAAGGAATGTGCACGGCGAAGAATCCGAGCCGCAGCTTCAGCAGCTCCATCGTGAGGTGGCCGGTGCTGCCCACGCCCGCCGTGCCGTAGTCGAACACGCGCATGCCGCTGCCCGAGCCGATCGCCTTGCGGGACAGCTGGATGAATTCGCCGAAATCGCTGGACGGGAAGCTGGGGTGCGCGGTGATCAGCACGGGCGCGTCGACGATCTTGCCGATGGGAGCGAAGTCGCCGACCGGATCGAACCCGGCCGCGGAGTTGGAAGCGGGGATGGTCACGTGCGTGCCGTCGAAGGCCACCAGCAGCGTGTAGCCGTCCGCGGGACTTGCCGCCACGAGGCGCGTGGCGATCGCACCGCCGGCGCCCGTCCGGTTCTCCACGACGACGGGCTGGCCCAGCACCTCGGACAGGCGCGGTGCCACGATGCGGGCCGTGAGGTCGGCAATGCCCCCGGGCGCCAGGCCCACGACGAGTCGCAGGGGCTTGGTCGGGTAGGGGTCCTGCGCGCGCACGCCCGGAGCGCCGAGCACGGAGGAGGCCAGCAGGCCCTGGGTGAAAAGCCGACGGTTCATCATGCAGCCTCTTTCTGGATGGGGGAGGCCAGGGTGTACTTGCCCTTGATCTGCGAGCGGTGCAGCGTGCGGAATTCGGCGGCGGGGAAGCTGTCGCGCCGGTGCATGGTCGTCAGGTTGTTCCACAGCACGACGTCCCCCAGCTGCCACTGGTGCCGCAGGGTCACGGCATCGGCCGTGGCGTAGCTCCAGATGATGTTGAGGAGCCGCTCCGACTCGTCGAGCGGCAGCCCCGCGATCCATGCGTTGCGGCGGCGGCCCAGGTACAGCGTCTGCTCGCCGCTCTCGGGCTGCACGATGACGATGGGGTGCAGCGTCCCCGCCGATTGCATCGGGTCGTCGTTGGGAACCATGCCCTTGCGCACGTTGCCGCCGCTGTCGTAGGTGCCGTCGTGCTTGATCGCCATGCGGCCGACGCGCAGCCTCAGGTCGACCGGCATCGAGCGCAGTGCGGCCGGCATGCCCGCGAACCAGGTGTCGCCGCCCGTACTGGGCAGCTCCACCGCATAGAGCATCGAAGCGAAGGGCGGACGTTCCAGGTACGACATGTCGGTGTGCCACGCGGCTTCGCCGTCGCCGAGGGCGCCAAGGGGCTCCCCCGTGGCGTCCTTGCGGTTCGACACCACGTAGAGATTGGGGTGGCCCGGCACGCTCTTCCGGCCCGCACCCTGGTTGGGCGGCGGATCCAGTTCGCCCAGCATCGCCGAAAAGCGCTCGAATTGCGCGTCGGTCAGCCGCTGGCCACGGATCACGAGGACGTGGTGCTTCTTCCAGATGTCGTAGAGCTGCCGGAATTCCGCGGAGCTGATTGCGGCGAGGTCGACGCCTTCGACCTGCGCGCCGAGCGCGGACGTGATCGGGGAGAAGCGGATCGCCATCACGGGACCTCCTTTACACCAGGCCCGCGTTGCGCGAGGCCAGCGACAGGTCGACGAAGCGCGAGCCGGACCGCTCGCTCTTGCTGAAGCGCAGGTTGGTGTAGCCCAGGTCCAGGCTGCCGACGCGCGACATGCCTTCGATGAAGGCGGCACGGCTCTCGTTGCGGGCGTGCTTGAGGCCTTCCACCAGGGCGAGGCCGGTGATGAAACCTTCCAGCGAGACCGGGGTGACCGGCACCTTCTGCTCCTTCGCCTGGCCCAGGAAATCGCGGACCACCGAGTACTTCTCGCGGGTGTATTCGGGCACGACGACGCTGAACCCCACGCCGGCCGCATCCTTGCCCAGGTCGGCGAGCAGTTTCTCGCGGTCCACGAAGGAGATCACCATCTTGGGCAGGACCATGGTGCGCGGTGCGTATTCGCGCAGGAGGCTGGTGAGCGGCGCGTTGTTGGCCAGGATGATCAGCATGTCGGGCTTGCTGGCCTCGAGGGTCCGGAGGGCGGCCGCGTTCAGCGCCGGACCCTTGCGATCCACTCCGGCCGTGACGGTGAGCTGGCCTCCATGCGCGGCGAGGATCTTCTCCAGCAGCGGAACGTTGGTGCTGCGCGCGTCCTCGAGGTGCACGAAGCCGAAGCGCTGCATGCCCAGGAAGCGGTAGTGCCGCACGATCGCATCGAGCTCCCGTTCATAGCTCGCCCGCGTCGTGAATGTCGTCGCCGCCTTTTCGCCGTACAGGAGCGGCGTGCCGGAGAAGGCTCCGACCAGCGCGATGCCTTCCTTGGCAGCCAGCACGGCGCCCGCCTCGGCGCAGGGCCGGGTCGTGAATCCGGTGAGGCCCACCACGCGGGGGTTGGCAGCCAGCTGCGCGACGTTGGCTTCGGTCTTCGCCTTGTCGCCCTGGTCATCCAGCGAGACGAGCTGCACCGGGCGGCCGTAGACGCCCCCGTTCCGGTTGATGCTGGCGAGCGCCGCCTCCAGTCCGTCGCGAATCGCCATGCCGAAGCCCGCTTGCGGCCCGGTCAAGGCCGCGGACTGTCCGACGACGAGGGGTGCAGCGGCGGTCGCACCGATCGCTGCGGGCGATACCACGGCAGCCAGGCCCACGCCAGCTCCCTGCGCAAGAAAAGTGCGACGCTTCATGTTCTTCCTCCCCGGTCGCGCGTGCCTGGCGCTGGTGCGCCACTGAAGGCCGCGCTTGGCGAGTGTCGGGAGCGTTGCGTGGAACTGGCTAGAGGGATTCGGCTTGCCTGCAGTCAACTTACCGGTCGTTGCAAAGCGTGCTATGGAATCAGGAGCGCTCTCGCTACGCGTCCTCGGCTTGGCAAGTGAGGTGTAAGGGCCCTGCGTACCTCGGGTTTGGCGAGGTGCCCAGCGGGACGTGCAACAAGGGCCGCCGGATGTCGGCGATTGGCGGTCAGCCCTTGGGCTTGAACTCGATCACCACCGGGGACGGGACGCGCCCGTCCGTGTCGCGGGGCATGACCTCGGTCTTGTCCAGGGCGCGCAGCACGGCGTCGTCCCATGCCTTCACGCCGCTGGAGCGCACCAGCTTCTTGCCGACGATGGTGCCGTCCGGTGCGGAGCGCACTTCGACTTCGGCCTTGGGATTGCCGGCGACGTCGTCGCTGAACACGATGTTGGGGCGAACGCGCGCCTGCACCTTCGCACCCCAGCTTGCGCTCGGTCCCGAGGACTGCGCCGCCGTCCCGGTGGAGCCTGGGGCGCCCGTGCCTGCCATCGCGAGGCTGCGCTTCACGTTCTCGTCGCGCATTTGCTCGCGCTGCTTGGCGAGGCGCGTGTCCTGTTCCTGCTGCTTGCGCTTCTTGTCGTCGTCCTTGCGCTTTTCTTCGTCCTTGCGTTTTTCCTCGTCCTTGCGCTTGGCATCCGCAAGCTTCTGCTGCTCCAGCTTCTTGCGGGCGATTTCGTCTTCCCGCTTTTTCTGTGCTTCCAGTTGCTTGCGGCGCTGTTCGCGCTCGCGCTCCAGTTCGGCCTGCTTCTGTTTCTCGAGCTCGCGCTTTTGCTTGGCGCGTTCCATGGCGATGTCGGCGTCGCGCTGGACGGGCGGCTCGGGCGGGGCCGGTGCCTTGGCCTCGGGCTGGGGCGGTGGAGGCGGCGGCGCGGGAGCCGGCACGGGAACGGCACGCGGTGCGGCTTCCTGCGGCAGCGCGGACCAGAGTTCCGCTTCGACTGCGAGCTGCGAGTCCCGCTTCCAGTGCAGGCCTTGCATCAAGGCAAGCACCAGCAGCAGGTGCGCCAGCACCGCCAGGGCGAACGCACGCAGCAGCCCCGGCTGCTTCGGCGGCGCGAACGCCAGGCGGTCGTCGGCAGCGGTGGCGGCGGTCATCGGACTAGGGCGAGATCTGCACCGAGAGGCCGACGCGCTGCACACCGGCGCGCTGCAGCGTGTCCATCACCTTCACCACGGTCTCGTACTTCACGTTGCGGTCGGCGCTGATCACCACGGCGGTGCTGCCGGGCGGCTGTCCGGACTGCGCCTGCAGCACCGCCGGCGCGATGTCCTTCAGGTTCATGGCAGTGGTCTTGTCGCCGTTCTTGACTTCCAGGCGCTCGTCCTTGGCCACCAGCACCTGCACCACGCGGTCCGGCTGCTTGGCGGCCTTGCCGACGCTGGGCAGGTCGATCAGGCTGGGGGCGATCAGCGGCGCGGTGACCATGAAGATGATGAGCAGCACCAGCATGACGTCGATGAACGGGACCATGTTGATCTCGTTCATCGTCCTGCGGCGCTGCCCGCGCTGGGCCATCTGGGGCATCTCAATGTCCCGAAGCGGTGGCGCTCTGGCCGCCGAGGTTGCGCTGCAGGATGTTGGAGAACTCCTCGATGAAGGTCTCCAGGTTGATCGCCACGCGGTCGATGTCGCGCGCGAAGCGGTTGTACGCCACCACCGCGGGGATGGCGGCGAACAGGCCCAGMGCGGTSGCGACCAGCGCCTCGGCGATGCCCGGCGCCACGGTGGCCAGCGTCACCTGCTGCAGCGCGCCCAGGCCCGTGAAGGCATGCATGATCCCCCACACCGTGCCGAACAGGCCCACGTAGGGCGACACCGAGGCAACGGAAGCGAGGAAGGAGAGGTTGGTCTCCACGACGTCGAGTTCACGCTGGAAGCTGGCACGCATGGCGCGGCGCGCTCCGTCCATGAGGGTCGGCGCATCGCTGATGCGGCGCTCGCGCAGCTTCTGGTATTCGCGCATGCCGGAGGCGAAGATGCGTTCCATGGGCCCCGCGAGCTTCGCGTTCTGCGCGGCCGACGAGAACAGGTCGTTGAGGCTGGTGCCCGACCAGAACTCGCGCTCGAAATCGGCGTTGAGCGACTTGACGCGGCGCAGGGCGAACAGCTTGCGGAAGATGGCGGCCCAGCTGGTGATCGACACCGCCAGCAGGAGCAGCATCACCAGCTGCACGACGAGGCTGGCGCCCAGCACGAGCTGGAGAATGGAAAGATCTTGGTTCATGCCTTGGTATCCAGAGCCTGCAGGATCGCGGACGGGATGCGTCCCGGCCGCAGCGTCGCCGCGTCGACCCACCCGATGCGGATCGTCCCATCACACAGCAACGTGTCACCCCTGAAGGCCTTTTGGGCGATTATCAGAGACGCCCGGCCGCCGGCTTCCAGCTGGGCCGTAACAAGAAGTTCATCGTCCAGGCGCGACGGCGCCAGGTAGCGCAGCGAGGTCTCGCTCACCACGAACATGCCGCCGCTGTCTTTCTTCAAGCCGCTCTGCGCGACGCCCAGCGTGCGCAGCCACTCGGTACGTGCCCGCTCGAAGAACTTCAGGTAGTTTGCATAGAAGACGATGCCGCCCGCATCCGTGTCTTCCCAGTAGACGCGGATCGGCCAGGTAAAGACCGGGTGCCGACTCACGCCAGGATGCCCTGGAGTCGCGCCGCGGCCTCCTGCAGCTGCGCCATGGAATTGGCCGTCGAGAAGCGAACGAAGTGGGCGGTCTCGGCATGGCCGAAGTCGCGGCCCGGCGTGACGGCAACGTGCGCACGCTTCATCGCCTCGAAGGCAAAGTCCCAGCTTCCCTCGACACCCAGCCGGTGCGCGGCGTCCCGGCAGTCCGCCCAGGCATAGAAGGCGCCGTCCGGCATCACGGGCACCGCGAGGCCCAGGGCCTGCAGCCGCGGGATGAACCAGTCGCGCCGCGCCTTGAATTCGGCACGGCGGCGCTCGTACTCGGCGATGCTCTCGGGCTCGAAGCAGGCCAGGGCCGCGAATTGGGCCACCGTGCTGGGGCAGATGAAGAGGTTTTGCGCGAGGCGCTCGATCGCCGGCACCAGCACCTCGGGCACGACCATCCAGCCCAGGCGCCAGCCGGTCATGTTGAAGTACTTGGAGAAGCTGTTGATGCTGACCACCTGGTCGTCGATCGCCAACGCCGTGTGGCCGTAGGTGTCCTCGTAGGAGAGGCCCAGGTAGATCTCGTCCAGCAGCGTGATGCCGCCCCGGGCCTGCACGAAGGAATGGATGCGGCGCAGTTCTTCCGGGTGGATCGAGGTGCCGGTCGGATTGGACGGAGAAGCCAGCAGCACGCCGCGGGTGCGCGGGCCCCAGTGCTCCTGGACCTTGGCGGCGCTCAGCTGGTAGCGCTCCTGGGGCGTCGTCGGGATCAGGACAGCATTGCCTTCGGCGGCACTCACGAAGTGGCGGTTGCACGGATAGCTGGGATCCGGCATCAGGATCTCGTCCCCGGCCTCAATGAGCGCCAGGCAGGCCAGCTGCAGCGCGGCGGAGGCGCCGGCGGTGACCACGATGCGCCGCGCCGGAACGTCCACGCCGAAACGTTCGGCATACCAGCCGCTGATGCGCTCGCGCAGCGGCCCGAGCCCCAGGGCATGCGTGTACTGGGTGCGGCCGTCCCGGATTGCTTTCTCGGCGGCCTGCTGCACCAGCGGCGGTGCGGTGAAGTCCGGCTCGCCGATGTTCAGGAAGATCATGGGGCTGGCCGATCCGGCGAATTCACGCGCCATCTCGGCGGCTGCCTTGCCCACCTCCATCACGTAGAAAGGCTCGATGCGCTCCGCGCGCCGGGCTATCTTCATCGCGCCTTCCCGGAGGCCCGGTCCGCCTCCACCTCGGGCGCGCGCAGCTGGGGTGCCAGTCCGTTGAGGACGCCATTGACGTACTTGTGGCCGTCGGTGCCGCCGAATTCCTTGGCCAGCTCGATGCACTCGTTGATCACCACGCGCCAGGGCACGTCCGGGGCGTGCCTGAACTCGTAGGCGCCGATCCACATCACCGCATGCTCGATCGGGGAGATTTCCTCCAGCTTGCGATCGAGCAGCGGCAGGATGAGGGCGTCGAGCTCCGCCGCTTCGCAGATGCAGCCGTGCAGCAGGGCGTCGTAGTGCACCGAGTCGGCCTTGTGAAAGCCGGACAGCCCACGGGTGAACTGGTCGATGGACTCGGCGTCCTGCCGGCCCACGAGGTGCTGGTACAGCGCCTGCACCGCGAACTCGCGGGCGCGGCTGCGCGGCGGCTTGGCCGAGGTCTTGCGCGGGGGCGTGGTCGTCATCCGATGTCGTCCAGGAGGTTGGCCATCTCGATGGCCACCAGGGCGGCGTCGCGACCCTTTTCGACCTGGCGGGCGAGGGCCTGGTCCATGTCCTCGGTGGTGAGGATCGCGTTGGCGATCGGCAGCTGGTAGTCCAGCGAGACGCGCGTGACGCCGGCGGCCGACTCGTTGGAAACGAGCTCGAAATGGTAGGTCTCGCCGCGGATGATGCAGCCCAGCGCGATCAGCGCGTCGTAGCCCCCTTTTTCCGCCATGGCCTGGAGCGCGACCGGGACTTCCAGCGCACCCGGAACCTGCACGTGCTCGATGTTCTTTTCCTCGACGCCACGCGCCAGCAGCTCGTCCCAGCACGCCTTGGCGAGCGCGTTGGTGACGTCCTGGTTGAAGCGGGCCTGCACGATGCCGATGACCAGCTTTCGCCCGTCCAGCCGGCTGGCCGTGCCCTTGTCTGCACCAAACATTCGGATTCCTTGTTATTCGTTCGGACGGGGGGTGTAGCCCACCACTTCCAGTCCATAGCCGGCCATGCTGGGCATGCGCCGGGGCGTGCCCATGAGATTCATGCGGTGCACGCCGCATTCGCGCAGGATCTGCGCGCCCACGCCATAACTGCGCAGGTCCATGCGGCCGCGTTCGGGGGCATGCGATGCCCGCGCCGTGCCCTCGAATTGCGCCAGGAGTTGCTCGGCGCTTTCACCGCAATTGAGCAGCACCGCCACGCCGTGCCCCACGGCGGCGATGTGGCGCAGGCTCGCGTCCAGGCTCCAGGAGTGCATCGAGCGGTTGGCCTCGAGCGCGTCGAGGACCGACAGCGGTTCATGCACGCGCACCGGCACTTCCTGGCTGGGCTGCCACTCCCCCTTCACGAGCGCGAGGTGCAGGGCCTGGCTGGGTTTGTCGCGCCAGGCGTGGGCCATGAATTCGCCGTAGGCGGTCGCCAGCGGACGCGAGCCCAGCTTTTCCACCAGGCTTTCGTTACGGCTGCGCCAGGCAATCAGGTCCGCGATGGTCCCGATCTTCAGGCGATGCTCGGCGGCGAACAGCTGCAGGTCCGGCAGGCGGGCCATGGTGCCGTCGTCCTTCATGATCTCGCAGATGACGGCCGCCGGGGTGAGTCCCGCCATCGCAGCGAGATCGCAGCCGGCCTCGGTGTGCCCGGCGCGCATCAGGACGCCCCCGTCCACGGCCTGCAGGGGAAAAATGTGACCCGGTTGCACCAGGTCCTCGGCCTTGGCGGACCGCGCCACGGCGGCCTGCACGGTACGGGCCCGGTCGGCGGCCGAAATGCCGGTTGTGACGCCTTCGGCCGCCTCGATGGAGACCGTGAAGGCCGTTCCCATCTTGGTTCCATTGCGGGCCACCATGGGGGGCAATTGCAGGCGCTCGCAGCGCTCGCGGGTAAGCGTCAGGCACACGAGTCCGCGTCCGAACCGTGCCATGAAGTTGATGGCTTCCGGGGTCACATGGTCGGCGGCGAGGACCAGGTCGCCCTCGTTTTCGCGGTCTTCCTCGTCCACCAGGATCACCATGCGGCCAGCCTGGATCTCGGCGACGATCTCTTCGACCGGGGCGACGGGCACGGGGGTGAGTGGGGTGCGCGCGTTCATGCGGGGACCTTTCCGGCGCTCAGCATGCGCTCGACGTAGCGGGCGATCAGGTCGATCTCCAGGTTGACCCGGGTGCCGGGCTTCAATGCTTGCAAGGCGGTGTTCTGCACCGTGTGCGGGATGAGGTTGATGCTCAGCTCGGTGCCTTCGGCCCGGTCCGCCACGCTGTTGACGGTGAGGCTCACGCCGTTGACGGTGATCGATCCCTTGTAGGCCAGGTACTTGCCCAGCGCCTGGGGTGCGAGGATGCGCAGGTCCCAGCTTTCGCCGACCGGCTCCATTTTCAGCACGAGGCCAACGCCGTCGACGTGGCCGGAAACGATGTGCCCGCCGAGGCGGTCGTGGGCGCGCAAGGCCTTTTCGAGGTTCACCGGCCCACGGTCGGCGAGGCCCGCCGTGCGCGCGAGGGACTCGGCGGAGATGTCGATGCTGAAGTGCCCGGCGTTCGCGTCGAGCGAGGTCACCGTCATGCAGGCGCCATTGAGCGCGATGCTGTCTCCCAACCCCACATCGTCCAGGTAGCCGGACGGGGCGGTGATGGTGAGCCGCTTGCCGTGCTGCTGGGAAGATCCGAGGTCGTCGATGGCGGCGATACGCCCGACGCCGGTGATGATGCCGGTGAACATTCGGCCATTTTCGCAGGTTCCGCCATCCGGCTCCCTGCGCGGGCGCAATGAACCTAGAAGTCCGCCCGGCCGGGAGGGCGCGCCAGGATCCGCAGATCGGCTCCTACCGGCTCGACACTGGTGAATTCCAGGGGCGTCGCCTCACCCAGGCTGCCAAGGGGGCCGACGTTGACCATGCCCTGTCCGGCGCCGAGCAGCTTGGGGGCGAGATACACCAGGAATTCGTCGACCAGGCCCTCCCGCAGCAGGGATCCGTTGAGCTTGAAGCCGGCCTCGACGTGGAGTTCATTGACGCCTCGGCCGGCAAGGTCCTTCAGCAGGGCCGCGAGATCGACCTTCTGCCCAGGGCCCGGCAGGTGCGTGACGGTGGCGCCCCGCGCTTCGAGGGCGGCCTGCGCATCGGGATGGGATTCCGCGGCGTAGACCCACACGGAGCGATCCTTGACGCCGAAGAGGGCGGCATCCGGCGGTGTCTGCAGGCGGCTATCGACCACGACCAGGGGCGGCTGCCTTTTTACCGTCGCGAGCCTGACGTCCAGCCGGGGGTCGTCTTCCAGCACGGTGCCGATGCCGGTGAGGAGGGCGCCAGCCCGCCCCCGCCAGGCATGCCCGTCCGCACGTGCCAGCTCACCCGTGATCCACTGGCTCTGGCCGTTGGCGAGCGCGGTCTGCCCGTCGAGAGAAGCGGCGATCTTCATCCGTACCCACGGGCGCGCCCGCAGCATGCGGCTGAAAAAGCCGATGTTCAGCTCGCGCGACTCGCGTGCGCCCAGACCCACGTCCACCGAGATGCCGGCGGCGCGGAGACGGGCAAAGCCTTGCCCGGCCACCAACGGGTTGGGATCCTCAATGGAAGCAACAACGCGATGGATGCCGGCCGCGACGAGGGCATCGCAGCAGGGGCCGGTGCGACCGTGATGGGCGCAGGGCTCCAGGGTGACGAACGCGGTGGCGCCGTGCACGTCCTCGCCTCGTGCAGCGGCATCGCGTAGCGCCATGATTTCGGCATGGGCCTGGCCTGCGGGCTGCGTGTGTCCCGATCCCAGCACGCGAGTGCCATCGGCTGAGACGAGTACGCACCCCACACGCGGGTTGGGCTCGGTTCTGCCGATGCTTCGGCGAGCGAGTTCGAGGGCTTGGAGAAGGTAGGCTTCAGGCACGTTCATCCCGTGTTCCATGCACGTTCATCCGCCATTCTCATGCATCGCATCGCCACTGGACCTTTTGCACATTCGATGTGACCGGCCATCTGAGGGGAGCTTCAGGCCCCAGCGAGCGTCGGATATGGTTCGATTCCAACGAGGATGGCAGGACCAGGAGAGTGCATTGAAATCCAACCAACGCGGCTTCACGCTCATCGAGCTGATGATCACGGTGGCGATCGTCGCCATCCTGGCATCCGTCGCGTATCCGTCGTACACGCGTCACCTGGCGCGCGCCAAGCGCGCTGCGGCGGAGGGCCTGATGCAGAACGTCGCGAGCAAGCAGGAGCAGTACATGCTCAACGCCCGCAGCTACTATCCGGCGGTCTCCGGTTCTGCAACGGACCTGAGCCCGATCGGCGTCGTGGTTCCCAGCGAGGTCTCTACCAACTACACCGTGACCGTGGTTTCCGACAATGCCGCCACGCCGCCCAACTTCTACGTGGAAGCGGTGCCCAAGGCGAGCCAGGCGAGCAATGACAGCAAGTGCGGCACCCTGCGCCTGACCAACACGGCCGCCAGGACCGCGAGCGGCGGCGGCACGGACTGCTGGTGAGGAGCTCGAAAATGAAGCGGCAATCCGGCTTCAACCTCATCGAACTGATGGTGGTGATTACCATCGCCGCCATCATGCTCGGCATCGGAATCCCGTCATTTCGCCAATTCACGGCCACGCAGCGCGTCAAGGCTGCGGCGTTCGATTTCGCCGCGGCGCTCCTGCTTGCACGCAGCGAAGCGGTGAAGCGCAATGCGTCGGTGACACTGTCCGAGGCAACCGGCGGCTGGGCGAACGGGTGGACCATCACAGTCGGCGCGGACACCGTGGGCAACCAGCAGCCCACGAACAGCGTGGCGATCACGCCCAATCCGAACACGACGACCAGCATTGCCTACCAAAGCAACGGGCGAGTGGCCGGCACCATGCGCTTCGAGTTCACGGCGCCGAACACGACCGCCATCCGCTGCGTGACGATCAGCGCGAGCGGCGTCCCCAACACGACGACAACGGGCTGCTCATGACCCGAAAGTTCCATCCCCGCCTGCAGCGAGGCGCCACCTTGATCGAGATCCTGGTGTCGCTGGTGATCCTGATGCTGGGCCTCCTGGGTCTGATCGGCGTCATGATCCAGAGCCAGCGGGCCCAGCAGGAGTCCTACCAGCGCATGCAAGCGCTCCTGCTGGTGCAAGACATGGCGTCACGCATCAATGGCAACCGCGCGGCCGCCGACTGCTACGTGCAGGCGAGCGCGCTCGGCACGGGCAACACATCTACGCCCGCCCTCGGCACCTGCACCTACGGCTTGGCGACCTCGCAAGGTGCGCGCGCTTCCCAGGACTTGGCCGAATGGAAGGACCTGCTTCTTGGTAGCGCGGAAGTGTCCGGCGGTGACAAGGTCGGCGGCATCCTGGGCGCGCGAGGCTGCGTGACCAAGGACATCGACGGAGTGTTCCAGGTGTCGGTGGTCTGGCAGGGCATGCAGGCGGGCGGTGTGCCGCCGGCGGGCATCGCGTGCGGCACCAACCAGTACGGCGATGAAGCACTGCGCCGTGCGGTGAGCGTTACGGTCATTCCCCCCAACGCGAGCTGACCATGATCGCCATGCATTCTCATACCCGGAGCCGCCACGGCGGCCGCTACGTCCAGCGCGGTCTGACCCTGATCGAGTTCATGGTGTCGATCGTCCTCGGGATGATCATCGTCGCGGCGCTGGCGACCCTCGTCGCGGATCAGAGCGTGAACCGCGCCGAAATCGACCGCTCCGGCCGCCTGATCGAGAACGGGCGCTATGCCATTCGCGCGCTGGCCGAAGACCTGCAGATGGCGGGTTACTGGGGCGAACTTTCGTCCCCCCTGACCGCCCCGGCGGGCTGGACGGACCCCTGCGGCGGGAGTCCGGCGGCGCCGACAAAGACTGAGATCGAGGCGTCCCTGGGCTGGCATGTGAGCGGCCTGGAGGTGCCCAGCGGCACGGCCCGTCCTGGCTACAACTCCACCGCGCCGATGCCGACAACGGTGGGTTGTCTGAGCAACCTCAAGGCCGGCACGGACGTGCTGGTGATCCGCCGGACCGAGCCGGATTCTTCCCCGTACGAGACCGCCGGGGCCGTCGATCTCGGCAAGCTGAACAGCAGCGCCAGCCCCGTGAACAACACGCGGCTATTCATGCAGACCGGCCTGGATCCCGCCACCAACCTTTTTTCCTACAAGATCGACCTGGGCAGCAACGGAGCGACGTTCGACCTCAAGCGCAAGGACGGAGCCTCCCTGGCGACGGTCCGCAAGATCATCGTGCGCATTTACTACGTCACGACGTGCAGCATCTGCACGGGAGGAAGCCCCGACACGATTCCTAGCCTGAAGATGAAAGAGCTGTTGGAAGGGCCAGGCTGGAGCGACGCGATGACAGTGGCCGAGGGCATCGAGAACCTGCAGCTCGAGTACGGGTTGGACACGGCCACCGTCGACGGTGCCCCGGACGGATCTGACAAGGCCGCGCCGAGTGTCGCCACGGGCGACTGGCCCGCGGTGGTGACCGCCAAGATCTACCTGCTCGCGCGCAGCCTGGAGACGACCCCCGGCTACGACGATGCCAAGACCTATCCCCTCGGCCTTGCCGGCACCGTCACGCCCGCCGGCGCGGAGCGCAACTACCGCCGTCATGTGTTCGTCCAGTCGGTGCGGCTTGTGAACCCGAGCGCGAGGAGGGCCCTGTGAAGCCGCAACGCCAGTCCGGCATGACGTTGGTCATCGTGCTGGTCATGTTGGTGGTGGTCAGCCTCCTGGTGGCGTCAGCGCTCCGGTTCAGCACCATCAACCTGAAGATCTCGGGGAACGTCCAGTCTGAAACCGAGGCATCGGCAGCGGCACAGGTGGCGGTGGAAAACACGGTCCGCACGATGGCGTCCACCTCCAACATCAGCACGATTGCTGCTCAACCGGCTGCCTCCGTTTCCACCGGTGGGCAGACGTACACGGTCAACGTCACGAAGCCGCTCTGCATCTTCACCAAGAACATCAACACCGCGTCGCTCGACCCAAGCAAGCCGGCAGACCAGGCCTGCTTCGAGGGCACCGACACGGAGAAGCAACTGCTTGCATCCGGCAAGCTGAGCACCACGCCGTCCGCCTGCAAGGACCAGCAGTGGGACGTGTCCGCCAGCGTCGATGATGGACGCAGCGGAGCCAAGGTGACCGTGCTGCAGGGCGTCGCCCTGCGGGTGGGGGCCGAGGTGCAATGTCCCTGATGAGGGGAACTCCCATGAAGAAAATCAAAGCATTACTCCTTGTCCTGGCGGGCATGCTCGCCGGCTTCTCGGTTTCCTTGCGTGCGGAGGACGTGGACATCTACGTCGACAACGCGTCGACCTCCGGCGTGCCCAACGTGCTGTTCGTCATCGACAACGGCGCCAATTTCAGCGCGAATGCCAAAGTGGGCTGCTCTGCGTACAGCGGGACGACGACGGCGCCTTCGCTGGGGCCGACGACCGGCTCGGGCATCCTGCAATGCGCGCTGGTCGATGCCATCAACACGCTGCCCGATGGGGTGATGAACATCGGCCTTCTCGTGAGCAATGCCACCAACTTCGCACAGACCAGTCCGGCGTCCGGCGCAGGCGTGCACGAAACGTGCGCCGGAAATGACGGCGGATGCGTGGTGAAGCGGTTGGTATTGATGACGGCCACGAACAAGGCCAACCTGATCAGCTTCATCAAGTCCTGGACGGACTCCGGCCCGAGTGATGCGACCAAGTTCAACATCAAGGTGAACTCGGCGCTGCCTGGCACGATGATGCAGGAGGCCTGGGCGTACTACAACGGCAAGACCGGCATGTCCGGGCTGAATTACGGGACCTCCCTGATTCAGGCGGGCTGCCAGCGCAATTTCGTGATCTACATCGCGAACACCGAGAAGTCGCCGGCGATCGAGAGTCCGTCTCCCTTCGATCCGCCATACGGACTGAGTTCCACCCAGGCCGGCGCCACCACGACGCAGCTCTCCAAGATCAAGGACACCCAGTTCTTCAGCACGCCGACCTGCGGCTTCTCACTGAAGGCGGCGGGCAACGCGGCAAGCGACTGGTCTTCCAACTGGGCCGATGAATGGGCGCGCCTGATGGCGGAGCAGGACCGCGGGCAAGCGATCCAGGACGGCACGCAGAACATCGTCACTTACACCATCGGCATCACGAACGACGCAACTTGCACCCCTGACTATCCGGCGCTCCTGTCCAGCATGGCGACCTATGGTCGGGGCAAGTACTTCAAAGTCAGCAACGTGTCGGAGTTGTCTGCGGCGCTGGGAGCCGCACTCAACGAAGTGCAGGCGGTGAACAGCGTGTTCTCCTCCGCCAGTTTGCCTGTGTCGGTGAATGCCGAAGGTAGTTACCTGAACCAGATCTTTCTGGGCATGTTTCGTCCTGATAGCAGCGCGAATCCGCGCTGGATGGGGAACCTGAAACAGTACCAGCTGGTCCGCGGGTCCAGCGGATCCCTCGTACTGGGCGATGCGGCGGGTAACCCGGCGATCAGTTCGGCCGGCACCGGCTTCATTTCACCGACGGCGAAGAGCTTCTGGACCTACCAGGATCTCACCATGGATCCCGACAAACCCATGACGGACCCGGTCAGTGGCGTCACGGAGGGTGGTTTCTTTCGCAAGGACAAGAAGGGCACCCCCGCCACGGGCTATGACGCACCTGACGGCGAAGTGGTGGAAAAGGGCGGCGTTGCGCAGCAGTTGCGCAAGGAAAGCCTGAAGGCGGATTTTGGCGCCTCCGCGGGCAGCAGCAGCAATCCGAGGCGGCTCTATGTGTACTGCCCCGGCGGGGCGAATACCACGTGCGTGGACGACCTGACCGCCGGGAACAACGTGTTCGCCGCGAGCAACGCCGACATTCCGCTGAACGCCTTTGGCAGCAGCAGCACTGTGGCGATCTCGTCGATCGTCCGCAGCGGCACCAGCGCCGTGGTCACGACCTTCGGCAATCACGGCTTCAGCACCGGCACCGCGGTCACGATCGCAAACGTCACCCAAAGCGCCTACAACGGTACCTTCAACATCGGCAGCGCCAGCGGCAACACCTTCACACTCAGCGGCTTGCCTGACCTCCCGCGCACCCCGACGGTGAATGCCTTCAACGCATCCACGGCCACGTCGGGAACCGCCTATTCGATCACCAGCATCTCGCGGACGACCAGCACCACGGGCGGCAACAACACCGAGACTGTGACCGTCACCACCTCGACTCCGCACACCTTCAGCAGCACGGACAATGTGACCGTCACGGGGGCGACGCCGGCAGCTTTCAACTACAGCGGCCTGACGACCGCAACTGCCGGGACCACCACCCTGCAGTTCCCGGTCACCATCACGCCGGTGGCAACCGCCACCGCGGGCGCTTACCAGGTCAACCTGAGTCCGAGCGCGAACCCGGCCATCCCGAGCACGTCGCTGACCAACCCTGCATCTGGCGTGATCTCCGGAAACACGGGCGCGATCGAGCACAAGTTTCACGTCGGTCAGTACATCACCGTAAGCAATGCGAGCGGAGGAAACGGCAGCAAGTACCCTGGCACCTACAAGGTCACCGCGGTTCCGACCGTCTACACGTTCACGGCGTCGCTGGTCTCCAGTGGTTCGATCAACAACGCAAGGGCAGAGACGGCGACCGTGGCGGTCGATAACTCTGCCCAGCCGATCGCCAATCTGACGCGCGCGGCCACGACGACCAGTGCGGTCGCCAAGGCGACGGGGCTGCCGGCCAAGTTCTTCGGTGTGAACGTGAACGACACCGCCGTGGTCAACGTTTCCAAGATCACAGGATCTGCCCCGGGCAACGAATCCGCCTACGTACAGTCGAACGTGACCATTACTTGTACGGTGGCGGACTGCACGGAGTTCACCTATCCGATCACCGTGTCGCCGAGCGTGGGTGCGACCGGCACCATGACCCTTGCCCTCACGGGTGCGACAACGGGCAAGATCACACAGATCACGCGCAGCGGCACCATGGCCACGGCCGCCGTCACGCCGATCACCGGGACGTTTACGACGGGTATGTCGGTGGTCGTTTCCCCATCTGGAACGGCTGATCCCGACGAGGCGGCCTACGCGGGTACCTGGAGCATCACGTGCACGTCTGCAACCGGATGCTCGACGTTTACCTTTGGGCCCGTGCAGCTGACCCCTGACACGCCGGCAAGCGGCGTCAATATGCAGGCTTTCAGCGCGTCGACGCCACCGAATCGCGACACGGTGGTGCGCTGGGTACGCGGTGAGAACAACCAAGGCGACGAAAAGGCGCCCCAGGCCGACATTACGGTCCGCCCATCCATCCACGGCGACGTGCTGCATTCCCGGCCGATCGTGGTCAACTACGGCGATTCCCGGGGCATCGTTGCCTTCTACGGAGCCAACGATGGCGTCTTCCGGGCAGTCAACGGCAACCAGTCGAGTTCAATCAGCGTCAGCGGCGTCACGATTCCGGCGGGAGGGGAGCTATGGGGATTGGTGCTGACAGAGCACTACCCCTACTACAACCGTCTGCGCCTGAACTCACCGGAACTCAAGTTTCCGTCGACCATCCTGAAGACCGCGCAGCGCAAGGACTACTTCATCGACGGCCCGACCGGAGTGCTGCAGGAGCTGAACGCCGATGGCAGCATCAACAAGGCGTACCTGTTCCTGACGATGCGCCGCGGCGGTCGCTTCATGTACGCGATCGACGTTACGGATCCCTCCAAGCCCAAGGTGCTCTGGCGCAAGAGCAACCTTGACACCGGGTTCGAAGAACTCGGTCAGACTTGGTCGCGGCCGCGCCTGACCCTGTTGCAGAACATCTCGGCGCCGGTGCTGGTGTTCGGCGGCGGGTATGACCCCGCGCAAGATTCCGAGCCCCCGGTCGCGAGCTCCATGGGACGGGCCGTCTACGTGATCAATGCGGAGACGGGTGCCCTGATTTGGCGCGCCCAGGCCAGTTGCCCCATGGGTGCCACCGACTGCTTGAGCGTTCCCGCCATGACGTATCCGATCCCTTCGGAAATCGCGTTCGTGGACCGGGATGCGAATGGCCGGACCGACAAGTTCTACCTGGGTGACCTGGGCGGCAACGTGTGGCGCATTGACGTGGCGACCAGCGCGACCTCGGGCTGGAAAGCGACCCGGATCGCTCAGTTGGGCTGCGATACCGGCGGATGCCCGTCGGGCACGACTCCGCGGAAGTTCTTCTTCCCGCCATCCGTTCTGAGCATTCGCGCCGCTGGCGACACCGGCTCCTACGAATCGGTCTCCCTTGCCTCGGGCGATCGCGAGCACCCGCTGCTGGACACGGCCAACGCGCAGTCCGCCTACAACACCAAGGACATGTTCTTCATGATCAAGGACGTGGGGACGACGGTGGGTGCGCCGGTGGGCGCTCCGTCAACGGTGGACGCCAAACTCAGCGATTTGGTCAATGCGAAGCCCCTGAGTGCGACCAACAGCACGTGGGACGGCAGCGGTTCCGGCTTCTACATTCCCTTCGCCACCGGCGAGAAGGCGGTGAATGCGCCGCTGGCGGTCAACGGGCAGATCTTCTTTGCGACCAACCAGCCGATCCCGCGTGATAACACCTGCGTCGCGAACCTTGGTCAGGCGCGGGCGTACGCGGTGAGCCCGTTCGATGCCACGTCGGCAAACAACGTGTTGCAGGGCGGCGGTCTGCCTCCCAGCGCGGTGAGCGGCCTGATCATTGTTTCTGGCATCGACAGCAACGGAAGGCCGACGGAGACCTTGGAGAAGTTCTGCATCGGATGTGGCATTCCGGGTACCACAGGAACTCCACCGGGCACTCCCCCTTGCAACAGCGCACTGGAGAACTGCAACGTCGGGAAGAACATTCCCAAGAACTTGAAGCGCACGTACTGGTACAAGAAGTAGGGATCAGTCTGTGAGAACTTGGGCCAGGTTCATGTGACCTAGCGAACATTCAGCAAACGAAATCCGGCCGCCCCTCAGGTGGCCGGATTCACTTTCGGGGAGAGTGGCTGCCTTCTAGATTGGTCGGATGCCACATCCCACCCTGGCCGCTCTCGGAGGATTCACGCTCACCGAGATGCTGGCCACACTCGCAGCCAGCGCGACTCTGCTTTCTCTCGGAGTCCCTTCGATGGCGGGTGTACTTAACTCCACACGTGTCTCTTCAGCGTCGAGTGACCTGGTTGCATCGCTCATGCTGACCCGCAATGAAGCGATGAAGCGCCATGCGCGCGTGGTGATGTGCAAGTCAGCCGATGGCAAGACCTGCACATCACTGGGGACCTGGCAGCAGGGGTGGATCGTCTTCGTCGACAGCAATGGTGACGGCGAGCGTGCGGCGACGGAACCACTGCTGCAGTCCAAGCTACCCCTGGGCAGTTCGTTGCGATTCACGGCCACGAGCCCGGTGGCCAAGTACGTGAGCTACAGCCCGAGCGGCGCGACGCTGCTCGTGGGAGGCGGATTCCAGGCTGGGACTGTCACGGTGTGCAGCCAGTCCATGGGCGCAACCAGTGCGCGGCAGGTGATCCTGAGCGCCGGCGGACGACCCCGAACGCAAAAGGTGCAGCTTCCCTCCTGCAATTCCGCTTAGCGGCGGATCTCGTCCACCACGCTCTTGAAGTCGTCCACGTCCTCGAAACTTCGGTACACGCTGGCAAAGCGCACGTAGGCAACCTTGTCGAGCTTCTTGAGTTCGCGCATCACGAGTTCACCGATGCGGGAGCTGGGAATTTCGCGCACTCCGAGGTTCAGCAGCTTTTCCTCGATGCGTTCGACGGCGCTGTCAATCTGCTCCGTGCTCACTGGTCTCTTGCGCAGGGCCAGGTTCAAGGATGCCAGGAGCTTCGCGCGTTCATAGTCGATGCGGCGGCCGTCCTTCTTGACGACCGCGGGAAAGGTGACATCCGGCCGCTCGTAGGTGGTGAACCGCTTCTCGCAATGCGCACATTGACGTCGGCGCCGAATGAAATCCCCGTCCTCCGCCATGCGCGTCTCCACCACCTGGGTATCGGCATGACCGCAGAACGGGCACTTCATGGCATTGCCTTATTTGTAGACCGGGAAGCGGCGTGTCAGGGCGTTGACCTGCTCGCGCACCTTCGCGATGTTGGCTGCATCACGCGGCTTGTCCAGTACGTCCGCCACCAGGTTGGCGGTTTGCCGGGCCTCGTCTTCCTTGAATCCGCGGGTGGTCATCGCCGGCGTTCCGATGCGAACGCCACTGGTCACCATGGGCTTCTCGGGGTCGTTGGGAATCGCGTTCTTGTTGATGGTCATGTGGGCATCGCCCAGCACGGCCTCGGCTTCCTTGCCCGTGATGCCCTTGGACCTCAGGTCCACGAGCATGACGTGGCTTTCGGTGCGGCCGCTGACGATGCGAAGACCGCGCTGCACCAGCGTCTCGGCGACGACCTGGGCGTTCTTCACCACTTGCTGCTGGTAAATCTTGAAATCGGGAGAGAGGGCCTCCTTGAAGGCCACTGCCTTGGCCGCGATCACATGCATCAGAGGGCCGCCCTGCAGGCCCGGGAAAATAGCGCTGTTGATCGCCTTTTCATGCTCCGGCTTCATCAGGATGAAGCCACCCCGCGGGCCGCGCAGGCTCTTGTGCGTGGTCGAAGTCACCACGTCGGCATGGGGGACCGGATTGGGGTAGACGCCTGCCGCGATCAGGCCGGCGTAATGAGCCATGTCCACCATGAAGATCGCTCCCACGTCCTTCGCCACCTTGGCAAATCGGGCGAAGTCGATCCGCAGCGAATAGGCGGACGCGCCGGCGATGATCAGCTTCGGCTTGTGCTCGTGCGCCTTGCGTTCCATTGCGTCGTAGTCGATGGCCTCTTCCCGGTTCAGTCCGTAGCTCACGACGTTGAACCATTTCCCGCTCATGTTCAGCGGCATGCCATGCGTGAGATGACCGCCTTCTGCGAGGCTCATGCCCATGATGGTGTCTCCAGGCTTGAGGAAAGCGAGGAAGACGGCCTCGTTCGCCTGGGCTCCGGAGTGGGGCTGCACGTTGGCAGCCGGGGCGCCGAACAATTGTTTGATTCGGTCGATCGCCAGTTGCTCGGCCACGTCGACGTTCTCGCAACCGCCGTAGTAGCGCTTGCCAGGGTAGCCCTCGGCGTACTTGTTGGTGAGCTGGGTGCCTTGGGCTGCCATGACCGCGGGCGAGGCGTAGTTTTCGCTCGCGATCAGCTCGATGTGTTCTTCCTGGCGGCGGTTTTCCGCCTGGATCGCGGCCCAGAGTTCGGGGTCGGTCTGTGGAATGAGGATATTGCGGTCGTACATGGCAGTCCTTCGGACGGGATCCCTGTTATCTGAACAACAAGGGCTGCCCAGGCGAACGGCGGAACGTGGACAGAAGCAGCCAGCGCCGACGGCGCTGGCCGGATTTCTGTCCGCGGCACGCTTCCCAGTGGTTGAGCGGAGGCGACGCCCCCGAAAGATTCCACGTCAGCGCCCCTGCCTGAGACAGGGACGCCTATCGCCAGTCGCGCACGGGCGCTAGTTTACCCGCTCAGACTGCGGGCGTTTCGTCGTGCTTGGACGGAGAAGGCTCGATCGGCGCCGACGTGCGCAGGGGCTGCGGCGTGGGCAGGGGAACGGCACGGCCGGAGGCGACGGCCTTCAGCCGCACATGTTCAGCCATCACCTTGTCGGCGTAACCACCGTCCTCTGTCAGAAGTGCCGCGCCGACATAGAACTTCAGGCCAGCCGGGACCGACCCGGCGCGCTGAATGCACTCCTGCAGCACCTTGGCGCCCACCCGCAGGTTGGTGACGGGGTCGAACGCGGCCAGTTTGCCACCGAAATTCTCATACTTGTCGCTATGGACGCCGGTCATGACCTGCATCAGGCCCTGGGCGCCGACCGGACTCTGGGCAAAGGGATTGAAGCTCGACTCCACAGCCATGACCGATAGGAGCAGCAGCGGATCGATCTTCGTCCGTTCACCTGTCTCGTACGCCTCTGCCACCAGGGCCGACAGCGGTTCGGGGGCGACCCGGTACTTCTTGCTGAGCCAATAGGCTACCGCTGCCTGCTGCTTCGGCAGGTCCTTGGGATTCAGCGCAGTGGCGCGATCGATCGCGTCGAGCTCTGGCACCACGCCGAGAGCTTCGGCCTGGCGCGCATGCAGCCAGCTCACGAGCTGGGATTCGCCGGCCTGACGAAGGTCGGGCCGGGCGAGCAGGGTCAAGGCAGAGAACACCACTGCCAGCCCCACCACCGCGAAGCCGTTGTGCGTGATCTCGAAGAAGCCTTGGGCAACGTCGCTGACAAAGGTCCGCATGCCCTGGGCCAGTTTGCCTAACGCTGTCATAGCACTTCCTTTCTACGCGCGGGTCCTCGGGTGGGCGCCGCCTTTTGGCGGCGCCWGGACCTCAGCCCTCGTTTGGATTGGTACGCCATCGAACTGGACGCCCTCGCAATGGGAGGCACTGTCACGGTCCGATTCGCCGGGTTCGGCAGCGGGTTCTGGTCTTCCCGACGGCACATCGGGAACGGGGGGATTCTAGGAAGCCGCTTAATGCTCAGTCAAGGATTTGATGTAGACATGTTATGCAAAAATAGATATAACATAGAGGTGAATTTACGGTTGAGCAGCAGGCCAAATCTGTCAGACGCCTAGGTGATCTCTTGTCGGCCGCGCCTGACAGCGGACTAAATGCTATGAAAAAAGTAGCTCCACAGGCCCATCGCACGCGATGCCGCCGCTCGTCGTGCCAAGCAGATCATTCGTACCGCCCGTCAGGTTCACCCTAGGCGGTGGAACAGCCACCAATCGCATATCCGGCATCCATTGAAAACGAGCATTGGTAATCAGGGTGACCGTCACCTACCTTCAACAGGCCCGAGCGATCGGGCAACCAGCCGGTAGGGCCACATCCGTGGTAGCCCCGGCCCCTCTTGGAAGCAATCTTTGCTTCCGGCGTGATGCGGTCGCCAAGTCCGCGTTGCGAGCCCAGACGGCAACGACATTGGGTCGGTCCGTCAAGCCCGGCAGGTAGCTTCAGGCTCCTGACCGGGCTTTTCATTTGGGTTTCCCAAACACGTCCTCGCGGGCACCTCGCGCCAGCGCTTGGATTCGCGGCGAGAATACGGCCCTTGCCCCCGACCGGGGGCTTTCCTTTCCCACGAAGACTACCTGCAGTGAGCACTTTGAAAACCCACGACACCCAGGCGCTGGACGCGCTGACCGGGGGTGCCTTTTCCGCGCCGACGTCCGGCGAGCGCGCTGCGCGCGTGCGCGAGTGGCTGGCCGGCGAGCCCAGCGCCGAGCAGATGCAGGAAGTGTTCCGCGAGCTCAGTTCCCGCGACAAGGGCGCCGCCAAGCTGTTGCGCGAGAAGCTGGACGAACTCAAACGCGCGAAAGGGCAGGAAGCCATCGCCGCGGAGTGGGCGGAAAAAGCGCGTTCCCTCCTGTCGCAACCACGTTTGAACATTGCCGACGCCATGGCTTGGCAACGCGACGCAGCCAAGGCAGGCGCACCTCTCAGTCGGGAACCTCTGGCGGGCGTCAAGACGGAGCTGGCGGATCGCATCAGGGGCATCGAGGATCTGCAGAACCGCGTCCAGGTCCAACGGGAGGCTGCCGTGCTGCTGGCCCAGCGGATCGAAGTGCTTTCGACCAAGTCATGGAAGGATGCGGAGGCCGCGGCCGAAGCCTTGCGCACGGATGTGCCGCAGTGGGAATCCCAGGCCCAGTCGCTGTTGGATGATCCGAACTGGGGGAGTGTCGATCCCAAGTTCCCGCCATTGCTGGAGGCCTCACGCGGCCAACTCCAGGTGGTTTGGGACGCGTTTCAGAACGCGCTGGCACAAGCCACCTCGGCCTCGGCGGATGCGACTGCGCCGCTGCCACCCGTACCCGTTTGGGCCGATGAACTGCGTCAGTCGCGCGGGCAGGCGGCGGAAAGCGCACCGCCGAAGCCCGCCAGGCCGAAGGCCGATCCAGAACTGCGGGCGAAGGCCAACCAATTGGTCGGGGAGGCACTTGCCAAGCTGGAACAGGAAGTCGGCCAGGGCCATGGCAAGGCCAGCGCAGGGGCGGCCAACGCCTTGCGCAATGCGTTGAAGGAACACGGCAAGCTGGTCGATGACAAGCTGGAAGCGCAGGCGCACGCGGCGCTTGGCGCCGCCACCGAACTGGAAGGATGGCAGCGCTGGCGAGCCGACCAACTGCGTCAGGAGCTGGTCGCGAAGGCGGAGGCGCTGTTCGAATCGGTACCGGCCAAGAAGGGGGCGCCCGTTGTTGCGCCCGTCACGGACAGTGCGACTCCCACCTCCGCGGACGGCGAGTCGCCCCTGGTGACCGACGCCGGAGAGCATGCGCCTCTGCCCGCAGTGGTGGCCAGTCCTGAACCCGTGGCCGCGTCCGTGCCAGCCTCCGCGCCGCTGTCGGTGCGCAGGCCCCGTTACGGCGGCCGCAAGATGCAGGAGACCCTGCGCAGCCTGCGCGAGCAATGGAAGCAGGTGGACCAAGGCGGCCCCCCCAACCACGCGTTGTGGAAGCGCTTCGACGAGGCTTGCAATGAAGCCTACAAGGTGGTGCAGGAATGGCTCGACAAGGTGAAAACCGAAGCCGCTGAACACCGGGCAACCCGACTGGCCTTGATGGAAGAAGTGAAGGCGTGGGCCTCCGTGCATCCGGACGCGCCCCAGGGGGACTGGAAATCGTTCAACCGGGCCTTGCATCAGTTCTCGGATCGTTGGCGTGACGCAGGACACCTGAGCGAAAAGGCCTTCGCCGAGCTGCAGCCGCAATGGAAGGAAGCCATCGGACTGGCCGCGGCGCCGCTCGAACGCGCGCAAAAAGCGAGCATCGAGCGCCGCAACGCGATGATCGAAGAGGCCAAGGTGCTCGGTGATGCGCCCATGCTGCGCATCGATGCCGTCAAGTCATTGCAGCAGCGCTGGCAGGCGGAGGCGCAGTCGGTGCCCCTGGACCGCAAGCAGGAACAGAAGCTGTGGGATACCTTCCGCAAGCCGATCGACGATGCCTTCAATCGCAAGACGGCCGAACGCGAAAAGGCCGCTGCAGCCATGAGCGGGCGCGACCGCGCGGTATTGGAGGCCTCGAAGGCGGTGGAAGAGGCCACGGCCTCCGGTGACGCGCAAAAGATCCGCTCGGCCATGGCCACGTTGGACCAGGCGCTGCGGGCGCGCGACGATGCGGCTGCGGCACCACCGGTGGGGGCGCCTCCAGAGGTCGCCGTGCCCGCCGTAGCGGCTTCCGACGCTGTCTCAGGTGACGACGCCCAATTGGAAGCCCAGGCAAGCGCGGCCGACGGAACAGAACCGGAACCATCACAGACGCCGCCCGCCGCCGCACCGAAACCCGCGCCCAAGCCCGTGGTGGCCATGCGGGGAGGCGACGACCGTCCCGGCGCCCGGCGGCCTGAAACTGCATCGCCGACACGCGGTGGCAGGTTCGATCCGCGGCGGCCCGGCCCCGGCGGCCGCGATGCCCGAGACGATCGGCGCGGTCCCGGTTTCCGGAGCGAACATGACGACCGCCGCGAGGACCGCGGTCCTCGCCTTGGCGACGCCGCTTTCCGCGCGCAACGCGACGCGCTGGAGCACGCCCAGGCCGCGTTGCGCAAACTCGCGGCACAGGCGCACGGCGAAGCGCTGGCGCAACTGATGGCCGCGTGGGAGCAGCGCTCGGTGGAACAGGTGCCGAGCCACCAGGAACTTGGCAAGGTCGTGAGCACACAGGTGCGGCAAGCCTGGATCCAGTCCCTGGGCAAGCCGGCTGGCGGTGATGCATCGGAGGCCTTGCTGCGCCTCGAGATCGCAGCGGATGTGCCGACGCCGGCGGACCAGATCGCGGCCCGGCGTCAGTTCCAGCTGCAGCTTCTGACGCGCCGCAATGAACCGGGTCCTCAGGAGACCTGGGGCATGGACGTGGCGAACGTCCTCGCGACCGGCTTCGACGCAAACGTGGCGCGCCGCCTGCAGAACGCCCTGAAAGCGTTATTGCGCAGGTAGATAGAAGCCGTCGAACAGCGCGGTGAGCTCGGGAAACTCCCGGGCGAACCGCGGACGGTTCACGAAATAGGCCTCGCAGGCGACGGCGAAGAACTCGCCGATCGCCGTCGCGCCGTAGTCGTCGAGCCAGGGCTGCGGCTCGCCGAATCGCTCGGCCTTGATCACACGTTCTCGGAAACCTTCGAATTGCGGTTCCAGCACCGCAAGCCAGCGTCGTCGCGCGTTCCTCGAGGGCAGGGGAGGGCATCCGTCCGGTTCGCCGTCGCGCAGGTCGATCTTGTGCACGAATTCGTGGATGACCACGTTGAAGCCGGTTTCCGCCGTGTCGCCCGCCTGCGCCACATCGAGCCAGTTCAGCATCACGGGACCGCCTTCCATGGCTTCACCCGCCAGCACTTCGTCCCAGTCGTGCACCACGCCAGTCTCGTCCACGCTGCTACGCCTCGCGACCACTTCGTCCGGGTGCACGACGATGCCGACGAAATCGTCGTACCAGCGAAGGCCCAGGTGCAGCACCGGCAGCACGGCTTGCGCGGCGATGGCCAAGGCGATTTCGTCGGTGATCACCAAGCCGCCGGCGCCGTGGAACTCCTTTTGGGCCAGGAAAGCCGCTGCCAGCGTGCGCAGCCTGGGGACATCCGCGGCCGCCCGGTCACCCAGGAAGGGATATCGCTTCAGCGTTGCCTGCCACAGCGCCTCCGGGATCTCCGGGACGCTGGCGCGCCTTCGAAGCCAGCCCCACATCAGGCCAGGGGCACGCGCTCGGCGCGGCCGTCGGCGTGCAGGCGCAACGCTTCCAGGCGGGGAGGCGTGGCCTCCACGTCCCAGTCGCTCAGCACGATGCGACGGTGGACCGCATCGAGCGCATGGTCCGCAGGCTGGTGGGTGTGACCGTGCACCAGCACCGGCGCATCGGCCGCGTCGAGCCACTGCAGGGCTGCTCCGGCGTCCACGTCGGCGTAGGCGCGGCCGGTTCGCTTCAATTGCTCGCTTTCGGCCCGCATGCCCCGGGCCGTCTCCTGGCGCTTCGCCAAGGGCTGCGCGAGGAAGTTGCGTTGCCACGCGGGGTCGCGCACCTGTGCGCGGAAAACCAGGTACTCCGTATCCGCGAGGCAGAGCGCATCACCGTGCGAGAGCAGCCAGCGGTGCGCGCCGAAGGTGAACACCGTGGGATCGGCCAACAGCACCAGGCCGGTCAGCCGTGCAAGCGCAGGGCCCACCAGGAAATCGCGATTCCCCGCAAGGAAGAACACCGGCAGGCGCTGCGCCGTGCCATGCAGCACTTCGGCGCACTGCCGTTCGAAGCCTGGCCCTTCTGCGACGTCGTCGCCCACCCAGGCCTCGAACAGGTCGCCCAGGATGAACAGTGCGTCGGCCCGGAGGTCGAGCATGTAGCGGCGCCAGGCTTCGAAAGTGGCGGGCTGTCCGGCCTGCAGGTGCAGGTCGGAAATGATTTCGACGGCGCGCCAGTGCGGCGCAGCTTGCAGTTCCTGCGCCTGCGGTGCAGGGGGCAGGACCGACGTGTTCAGACCAGGACCGCCTTTTCGAGCACGACGTCCTGCTTCGGAACGTCGCCATGCCCGCCAATGTTGCCGGTGGCCACGCCCTTGATGCGGTCGACGACATCCTGGCCGCCCACGACCTTTCCGAAGACCGCGTAGCCCCAACCCTGCGGCGTGGGCGACTTGTGGTCCAGGAAGTCGTTGTCGGCCACGTTGATGAAGAACTGCGCCGAGGCGGAGTGCGGGGCCGACGTGCGCGCCATGGCGACGGTGTACTTCTTGTTCTTCAAGCCGTTGTTGGCTTCGTTCTCGACCGGCGCGTCCGTCGGCTTCTGGTTCATGCCGGGGGCGAAGCCGCCCCCCTGGATCATGAAGCCATCGATCACACGATGGAAAACGGTGCCGTCGTAGTGCCCCTTCTTCACGTAGTTCAGGAAGTTGGCGACCGTCTTGGGCGCCTTCTGTTCGTCGAGTTCCAGCGTGACCACGCCTTCGCCCGCGATATGCAGTTCCACCTTGGGATTCATGGGAGAGCCTCTTTGCTTACTTGACGAGGGTGGCGGAATTGATCACCACCGGAGTGAGGGGCACGTCGCCGTACATGCCGACGTTGCCGGTTGGGACCGCCTTGATCTTGTTGACCACATCCATGCCGCCCACCACGCGGCCGAACACGGTGTAGCCCGGATTGTTGCCGCGAGGATCGAGGAAGGCGTTGTCCGCAACGTTGATGTAGAACTGCGCGGTGGCGGAGTTGGGGTCGCTGGTGCGCGCCATCGACAGCGCGCCTGTTTCGTTGCGCAGGCCCTTCTCGAAGGCTTCGCGGCCTTCGTGCGGCACCGGCGCCCGGGTCTTCTTTTCCACCATGTTGCGGTCGAAACCGCCGCCCTGGATCATGAAGCGGTCGATCACCCGGTGGAAGATCGTGCCGTCGTAGTGCTTGTCGCGCACGTACTGCAGGAAGTTCTCGACGGTCTTGGGCGCCTTGTCCGGATACACCTCGATGACGATGTCGCCGGCCGTGGTGGCGAACTTGACCTTTGGCGCATCCGCTGCCCAGGCGCTGCCCGCCAGGCAGCCCATCGCGAGCGTGGCAACCGCCAACCGGCGCGTAAGGGAAAACTTCAAGCGATCGCTCCTTCGAAAAATCTCGCCGATGCACACGGCGCACACGTTGACAAGTTACCTCGGGGTCGCGGGAGTCGCCGCCGAGGTCCGAGCCGCCGGTCCCGAGAACAGGTCCCGGATCAGTGCGAGCTTGGGCCGAACGCCGGCGTTGGCTGGATCGAGTTGCAGCGACTTGCTGTAGGCCTCGCTGGCGAGCTTCATGTAGACGTCGCCCAGATTCTCGTGGGCCGTCGCGTAGTTGGGATTGGTGCGGATCGCCATCTCGAGCGCCGCGCGTGCCTTGTCGAACTGGCCCTGGCCGGCATGCAGCACGGCGAGGTTGTTGTACGGTTCAGGCAACTCCGGGTATTCCTCGGTCAGCTGCTGGAACGCGGTCATCGCGTCGGCGGTGCGGCCGGCTTCCGTCAGTGCAATTCCCCGGAGAAAGCGCATCTGCGGATCCTTGGGCTTGGCCGCCAGATACTGGTCGGCCTTGGCGAGAGCCTCGGCCGGCTTGCCGGTTCGAACGAGCTGGTTCACATCCCCGTACTCGTCCGCGCGCAAGACCCCCGAGCCGAGCAGCCCGGCGGTAAGGACGACGAGCGCCAGCGGGGCGGGGAATTTCGAGCGCGCGAACTTCATGGGCTGGGCATCCGCCGCTTGTGAAATGCAGTGGAACGGGGCTATATACTGCGGCCGATTGTAGCCGTGGGGCCGCTCCGCGGTTCCAGCCTCTCCCCTCAGAACAATATGTATGCGTGCGGCCGACAGCGCCCGCGGCGCCCCCTGACATGAGCCTGCGCATCTACAACACGCTCACGCGTGCTCTGGAGGACTTTTCCCCGCTCGAGCCGGGGCACGTCCGGATGTATGTCTGCGGCATCACGGTGTATGACCTGTGCCATGTCGGTCATGCGCGCGCGAACGTCGCGTTCGACGTGGTGCGGCGCTGGCTCAAGGCCAGCGGACTGCGGGTGACCTTCGTGCGAAACATCACGGACATCGAAGACAAGATCATTCGCAGGTCCGTGGAAAACGGGGAGACTGTGCGCTCGCTGACCGACCGCATGATCGCCGAGATGTACCGCGACTTCGACGCCCTGAACATCGAGCGTCCCACCCACGACCCCCGCGCCACCGACTATGTCCCGCAGATGCTGGACATCGTGCGCACGCTGGAAGGCAAGGGCCTCGCCTACCGTGCCGGTGGCGACGTCAACTACGCGGTTCGCCGCTTTCCTGGCTACGGCAAGCTGTCCGGCAAGTCGCTCGACGAACTGCACGCCGGTGAGCGCGTGGCGGTGCTCGAGGGCAAGGAGGATCCGCTCGACTTCGTGCTGTGGAAGGCCGCCAAGGCGGATGAGCCGGCCGACGCGCAGTGGGACAGCCAGTACGGACGAGGCCGCCCCGGCTGGCACATCGAATGCTCCGCCATGTCGTGCGCGCTGCTGGGCAACACCTTCGACATCCATGGCGGCGGCGCCGACCTGCAGTTCCCGCACCACGAAAACGAGATCGCGCAGAGCGAGGGCGCCAACGGCGTTCCGCTCGCGAAGGTCTGGATGCACAACGGCTTCGTCAACATCGACAACGAGAAGATGTCGAAGTCGCTCGGCAACTTCTTCACCGTGCGCGAGGTTCTGCAGAAGTTCGACGCCGAGACACTGCGCTTCTTCATCGTGCGCGCGCACTACCGCAGTCCGCTGAATTACAGCGACGTCCATCTCGATGACGCGCGCGGCGCGCTGAAGCGCCTCTATACCGCGCTCGATGCCGTTCCGCCTCCCGTCGTGGCGATCGACTGGAACGATCCCTATGCCGCCCGTTTCAAGGCGGCCATGGACAACGACTTCGGAACGCCGGATGCCGTGGCCGTGCTCTTCGACCTGGCGACGGAAGTGAACCGGACCCGGTCGGCCGAGCGTGCGGGCCAGCTCAAGGCGCTGGGCGCCACGCTGGGCATCCTGCAGGGCGACCCCAGGACCTTCCTTCGCGCGGGCGCCGTGCTGGACGACGCCACCATCCAGCAGAAGATCGACGCGCGCGCCGCGGCCAAGAAGGCGAAGGACTTCGCCGAGGCCGACCGCATCCGCAAGGATCTGCTCGAGCAGGGCATCGTGTTGAAGGATTCCGCCACCGGCACCACCTGGGAAGCGAAGCAGTGAGCGACGGCGTCGAGCTCGTCACCCCCGAGTATTGGGAAGAGGCGCGCAAGTACCTCACCCGCCGCGACCGCGTCATGAAGCGGCTGATCCCGCAGTTCGGCACGGCCTGCCTGCAGTCGCGCGGCGACGCGTTCACCACGCTGGCACGCAGCATCGTGGGGCAGCAGATCTCCGTGAAGGCGGCCCAGAGCGTGTGGGAGCGCTTTTCCGCGCTGCCCAAGCGCATGACGCCCGCGAACGTGCTGAAGCTGAAGGTGGACGACATGCGCGCCGCCGGCCTCTCGGCGCGCAAGATCGAGTACCTGGTGGACCTCGCCCTGCACTTCGATTCCGGCGCGATCCACGCGGATGCATGGCGCGAGATGGAAGATGAGCTGATCATCGCCGAGCTCGTGGGCATCCGGGGTATCGGGCGGTGGACGGCGGAGATGTTTCTGATCTTCCACCTGATGCGTCCGAACGTGCTGCCGCTCGACGACATCGGCCTGATCACCGGCATCAGCAAGAACTACTTTTCCGGCGACCCGGTGTCCCGCAGCGATGCCCGCGAAGTGGCGGCGGCCTGGAGTCCATATTGCTCGGTGGCGACTTGGTATATTTGGAGATCGCTGGACCCGCTGCCCGTGGCTTACTGAGCCGGGTCATCGCGCGGACGGCAACCTGAGGAGCAAACGCTTGGCGAAAAGAACCTTCCTGGACTTCGAGCAACCGATCGCGGAGCTGGAGACCAAGATCGAGGAACTGCGCTACGTGCAGACCGAATCGGCCGTCGACATCTCCGAAGAGATCGAGCAGCTGGGGAAGAAGAGCCTCCAGCTCACCAAGGACATCTACAGCCAGCTGTCGCCGTGGCAGATCACCAAGATCGCGCGGCACCAGGAGCGGCCGTACACCATGGACTACATCAACGAGATCTTCACGGATTTCGTCGAGATGCATGGGGACCGGCACTTCTCGGACGACCAGTCCATCGTTGGCGGCCTCGCCCGCTTCAACGGCAGCCCGTGCATGGTGCTGGGCCACCAGAAGGGGCGGGATACCAAGGAGCGCGCGCTGCGCAACTTCGGGATGAGCCGGCCCGAGGGCTATCGCAAGGCGCTGCGCCTGATGAAGACGGCGGAGAAGTTCAAGCTGCCGGTGTTCACCTTCGTCGACACGCCCGGGGCTTATCCCGGCATCGACGCCGAGGAACGCGGCCAGTCCGAGGCCATCGGCCGCAACATCTACGAGATGGCCCAGCTGGAGGTGCCGATCATCACCACGATCATCGGCGAGGGCGGCTCCGGCGGTGCGCTGGCGATCTCGGTCGGCGACCAGGTGCTGATGCTGCAGTACTCCATCTACTCCGTCATCAGCCCCGAAGGCTGCGCTTCCATCCTCTGGAAGACCTCCGACAAGGCGCAGGACGCCGCCGATGCGATGGGCATCACGGCGCACCGGCTGAAGGCCCTGGGGCTGGTCGACAAGATCGTGAACGAGCCGGTGGGCGGTGCCCATCGGGACCACAAGCAGATGGCTGCCTTCCTCAAGCGCGCGCTCAACGATGCGTGGCGCCAGCTGAGCGACCTCAAGGTGCGCGAGCTGCTGGAACGGCGCTACGAGCGGCTGCAGAGCTATGGCCGCTTCTCCGACACCAAGGCCGAATCCGCCTGATTCGGGCGGCAATCCGGCGGCTGCTGCCCTGGCGGGCTTGCAACTGCCGCTGCCCCTTGCGATCGCATACAGCGGCGGCGCCGACTCCACCGTCCTGCTTCTTGCGGCCGCGCAGCGCTGGCCCGGGCAGGTGCAGGCCATCCACGTCCACCACGGGCTCCAGGACGCGGCCGATGCGTTTGCCGAGCATTGCGGCGCCGTCTGTGCGGGCCTGGGCGTGCCCCTGCAGGTGCGGCGCGTCAACGCACGGCACCTGCCGGGCGAAAGCCCGGAAGATGCGGCACGGCAGGCGCGCTACCAGGCGTTGGCCCGCGCCGCGCGCGATGCCGGCCTGCAGTCGGTGCTGCTCGGGCAGCACGCCGACGACCAGGTCGAGACGCTGCTGCTGGCGCTGAGCCGGGGTGCCGGGCTGCCCGGCCTGGCCGCGATGCCTCCGGTGTTCCAGCGCGAAGGCATGGTGTTCGTCCGGCCGCTGCTGGCGCTGTCGGCCGCATCGATCCGCGACTGGCTCTCGGAGCAGGCCATCGCCGTGGTCGAGGACCCCAGCAACACGGACACCTCCTTCACGCGCAATCGCATCCGGCACGTCCTGCTGCCGGCGCTGGAGCAGTGCTTTCCGCGCTACCGCGAAACCTTTGCACGGTCCTCGCGGCACGCGGCACAGGCCCAGGAACTGCTCGACGGCGTGGGTGCGGAGGACCTCGCGCGCATGGGCGGAACGCCAGCCATCACCGCGCTGCAGATGTTGCCCCGCGCACGCCAGTCCAACGTGCTGCGCCACTGGTTGCGCACCGACCATGCGGCGTCCGCCAGTGCGGCGCAGCTCGATGAATTGCTGGAACAGGTCGCCGACTGCAGGACCCGCGGCCACCAGATCCGGATCAAGGTGGGCACGGGGTTCGTGGAGCGCCAGGGCGAACGCCTCGCGTACCGGCCGGAACCGGCCCGAGGCGCAGCCGGCAGGTAAGGAGCCACTGACCCGCTAGGTATAATCCCGGGGTTTTGCGCGCCATGGTCCGCCCTCGACGCGGACTTTTTCGCCTCCGGCTGCCTGGCGGCCCTTCACACTCCCGTTCCGATGGCATTGATCGTTCACAAATACGGCGGCACGTCGATGGGCTCGACCGAGCGCATCCGCAACGTCGCCAAGCGCGTGGCCAAGTGGGCGCGCGCCGGCCACCAGATGGTCGTGGTGCCCAGCGCCATGAGCGGCGAGACCAACCGATTGCTGGGCCTGGCCAAGGAACTGCAGCCCGCCAGGGCCGACGACGCGGTGCAGCGCGAGCTCGATGTGCTTGCGTCCACCGGCGAGCAGGTGTCCGTCGGCCTGCTGGCGCTGGCGCTGCAGGCCGAAGGCATTCCGGCCGTGAGCTATGCGGGCTGGCAGGTGCCGGTGCGCACCAATAGCGCCTTCACCAAGGCGCGAATCGAATCGATCGATGACGACCGCGTGCGCAAGGACCTCGAAGCCGGCAAGGTGGTGGTCATCACCGGTTTCCAGGGCGTCGACGATCGAGGCAACATCACGACGCTGGGCCGGGGCGGCAGCGATACCTCCGCCGTGGCGGTGGCCGCGGCGCTGAAGGCGGCCGAGTGCCTGATCTACACCGACGTCGACGGCGTCTACACGACGGACCCGCGCGTGGTGCCCGAGGCGCGCCGCCTGGCGACGGTGAGCTTCGAGGAAATGCTGGAAATGGCCTCCATGGGGTCCAAGGTCCTGCAGATCCGCTCGGTCGAATTCGCGGGCAAGTACCAGGTCCCGCTGCGCGTGCTGTCGAGCTTCACCCCGTGGGACATCCCCATCGCGGAAGAGGCGGCCTCCGGCACGCTGATCACTTTTGAGGAAGACGAGAAAATGGAACAAGCCGTTGTCTCCGGCATCGCGTTCAACCGCGACGAAGCCAAGATTTCCATCCTGGGCGTTCCCGATCGTCCTGGCATCGCGTACCAGATCCTCGGCGCCGTGGCGGACGCCAACATCGAGGTCGACGTGATCATCCAGAACGTCTCCCACGACGGCAAGACGGACTTCAGCTTCACGGTGCACCGCAACGAATACGCGCGCGCAGTGGACGTGCTCAAGACCAAGGTGGCGCCCACCCTGGGCACCGACCGCATCGAGGGCGACACGAAGATCTGCAAGGTCTCCATCGTCGGCATCGGCATGCGCAGTCACGTGGGCATCGCCTCGAAGATGTTCCGCGCGCTGTCGGAAGAGGGCATCAACATCCAGATGATCTCCACCAGCGAGATCAAGACCTCCGTCGTCATCGACGAGAAGTACATGGAACTGGCGGTGCGCGCGCTGCACCGGGCGTTCGACCTGGACCAGCCGGCCCCGTGATGAAAACGGGCCTGTGGCGGCTCCCGACGAGCTGCCATGGGGCATAATCCCATCCGTCGGAGCGATGACCGAGTGGCCGAAGGTGCTCCCCTGCTAAGGGAGTATGTGGGCAAAAACCTGCATCGAGGGTTCGAATCCCTCTCGCTCCGCCAAGACATGGTCCGGTGAGACCCTCATGGGGTCCTCCCAGACGCAAGAAGCCCTGAGTCCTCAGGGCTTTCTTTTTTCTGTCCAGGAAAAGTCAGCGCCGCGAAGGCACCGATCGATGCTCCGCGAGTCAGGAGATCCTTGCGGTCCTGTTCGTCAACGCAGGATGCGTGGCACGGCCGCCTGCGCCGATGCGGCCCTCACCACATCCGGTAGACGATCGAAATCCCGAGGAAGGTGCTGCTCGTGTTGGGGTTCGTCGCGGTGGTGCCCTCGTTGTAGACCCAGTTGGTCCAGGTCCAGTCGTTGGTCTTGAAGCGGTCGTACACCACGTCCAGCCGCACCGACAGGTTCTTCTGCACCGCGTACTGGCCGAACAGCCGCATCGTGGTGCGCTTGGTGATGATTTCAGGCAGCAGCGCCGCGGGCGGCAGCACGGCGTTGAGGTTGTAGGCGTTGCTGTCGTAGCCGTATTGCACATCGGCGCCGACTTCGAGAGCGCTCATGGGCTTGCCGCGCACGCCCAGGCCGTAGGCCTGGCCCTTGTTGCGCAGCTGAGCCTGCCAGGTCTGCGCCGGCACCTGGGTGCCGTTGTTGCCCGTCTGCGTGGCCTGGTCGATGCGGTTGTCGTCGAACGACATCCATCCGAGCAGCTGCCAGGCGTCCGTCACCGCGTAATTTCCGTCCAGCGCGATCGAACTGGCCTTGCCGCGGTCGGGCCCCAGCTGGCGGGTCTGGTAGTTGTCCTGCGCGACGTCCGCCAGGAGTTGCAGCGACAGGGCTTCCACCGGCACCCAGTCCATCGACATCCGCAACTTGGTGCGCTTGCGATCGGCAAAGTGGACCGGATCGATCAGGTCGATGGCCGCGTTGTTGTTGGCCGGCAGGTAGCTCGAGCCGTTGCGGTCGGCATACAGCACGGCCACGGAGCCATTGAGCGTCTCCGAGAGGGAGCGCCGGGCCTCCAGCCGCAGCGTGGTCTCGTCGTTGTCTTCGCGCCAGCTGGCCTGCCGGACCGCCAGCACGGAGCGCTTGCGCTTCTCGTAGTCGATGCCGCCGATCAGGCGCACGTCGCTCGGCAACAGGTACGAGGCTTCGCCCTTGGCCGAAGTCGTGGTGCGCGAGAACGGCGTGTTGAATCCGTCCCGTCCGGTGGACGGAGTCAGGAACTGCACCCTCGGTGTCTTGTCGTCCCGGTCTTCGTACCGCAGGTTGCCCAGCAACGACAATTCGCGCGTCAGCCGGGAGGTGATGCCGGCCTGCAGCAGCGTGGTGTCGACGCGCCCTTTCAGGTTGGTCTGCGTGTTGCCCGGGAAGGTCGGCGCGGTGAAGAAGTTGTCGTGCTGGGATGCGCGCGAGTAGGCCGCCTTGAAATTGCCGCGCGTGGTCGGCGTGAAGGCGTAGCCGCCGCTGAGGAACAGCTGGTGGGATTCGTTGTCAGGCGGCAGGGCGATGTCGGCGCCCGTGCTGACATCCAGGACGGAGTTCTTGTTGCTGAAGGCCGTGCCGTAATAACCGGCCTGCAGCTGGTACTTCTCGTTGCCGTAGCCCAGCGTAGCCTCCAGCTGCTGGGTGCGGTAGTCGATGGGATCGGTCAGGAACTCCGACGTGCCGCGGCCGAACAGGCGCGCCCCGGTCTTGTCCTCGGTCACGTAGCGGGCCTGAAAATCCAGGCCGGGCATCAGCTGCTTTTCGAAGCCGAGGCCGACGCGGTCGCGCCGCGTGTCCAGTTCGACGTCGCGACGCACCGTGCCATTGAGTGTCTGGCTGGCGGTGCCTATCCCGGTGAGCCCGGTGTTCACGGTGAGGGGCTCGTTGCGGGGGATCTGGTTGAAGTCGATGAACGCGCGCCAGTTGCCCTGCTGTCCGTATTCACCGCGCAGTTCGCGGTTGTCCAAGCCGACATTCCGCCCGAAGAAGCGCGTCCAGGTGCCGGTCGCGTCGTCGCGTTTCAGGTAGTCCAGGTCCAGCAGCAGGTAGCCGCCCTGGTTCTTCACGCCGGTGTACTGGCCGAAGCGCCGGTTATCGTCGCTCAGATAGCCCAGGCCCAGGCGTGCGGAAGATTCGGGTTGGACCAGCTGCTTGATTTCCTCGTCGTCGGCCAGGGCCGGCCCGGCGACGGCGAGCAGCGCGGCGCCGGCCAGCCAGCTGGCGGGTCGGAGGGGTGAATGGCAACTCATGATTCAACCTCCTGCGGCTAGCGCCGCAACGAACGCGATTCGGCGTTGTTGAGCGGGTTGTTGCCACCGTGGATGTTGGTGTGGCAATTCAGGCAGGCGCGCGCCTGTGTGATGCCACGGGTGGCAGGGGTATTGCCGATTCCCGGGAGCAGCCCCGGAATGGCCCCACGGTGGCTGGTGGGCTCGTGGCACTGCTGGCACAGGAAGGGGGGTCGCGACTTCAACAGGTTGGCGACCGTGCTGCCGTGCGGGTTGTGGCAGATCGTGCAGTCGTCGGTCACCGGCTGGTGGTTGAAGAGGAAGGGGCCGCGCTTTTCCATGTGGCACGTGTAGCAGGTGTCGACGACGCTGTCGCGAACCAGCAGCTTCACGCCGGCCGTTCCGTGCGGGTTGTGGCAGTCGGAGCAACCCACCTTGCCCTCCTGGATCGGATGGCGCGACATGCGGTTGATCTGCGCACGCTGTTCCTTGTGGCACATGAAGCACACGTCGGATTGCGTCAGCCGGTCGCGAACCCGGTCATGCTGCACGTGGACCTGGTGGCACGAGGTGCAGGCTACGTCGCGCGATTCGTGGATGCTGCCTTGCCAATGGACACGCTTGCCGCCCTGGTGGCAGGACAGGCAGGGCGCGTTGCGCTCGGCCACGGGAACCGTGCTGCGCTTGCCGACTTCCGGGGCGGCGTTGTTGGGCGGGACATAGGCCACCGCGCGGGAGGGGGCGAGGCCGCGCAGCGGGCCGTCGAAGGTGCGGTCGGGCTTGGGCCGGTCCTTCTCACCCTCCTTGCGCAGGTTCTCCACGTGGCGCTGGCTCTCGCCGTGGCAGCTGGTGCAGGTGGGCGTGCGGCTGTCGGCCACCGTTCCATGCCGGGTCTTGCCGATGGACAGCACCGGATAGGGTTCCGACTCGTCGTGGCACCGCGTGCACTTCGCGTCGCCCTTGAGCACCATATCGGGCCTGGGCGTGTCGGCCTTTTGCGCGGGGTCGGCCTTTTGCGCGGGGTCGGCCTTGGGTACGGAGGCGGCCTGTTGCGCGACAGTGGCCTTCGCCGGCGCATCGGCGGCCAACGCCACGCCGTGGGGCATGCATAGCCCGGTGAACACGAGCCACGCCATCAGCCAGTTGCGAATCGCGGTTTTCATGAGTTCACCCTTCTACTTTCACGATCCGCGGCACATGTTGACCGTGGTCACTACTTCTTGTTCTTGTCCGCGAACAATTCCTGGGGCCCGGGCCCTTCGGGTTCCTTGTGGGCGATTCCGAAATGGCAATCGATGCAGGTGCGCCCCTCCGCCACTCCCTTGGCGTGGCGCGACTTGGCTTTTTCACTCTGCTTGTCGGGGCTCATGCCTTCGGTCGAATGGCAGTTGCGGCAGGCCAGCGAGTCGTTGGCCTTCATGCGGCCCCATTCCTTCTGCGCCAGGCGGGTGCGGTTCGCTTCGAACTTCGCGGGCGTGCTGATGGTGCCCATCATCTTCCCGTACAGCTCCCCGGTCGCCTCGATCTTGCGCAGGATCTTGGGCCCCCATTCCTTCGGGACGTGGCAATCGGGGCAGGTGGCACGCACGCCCGAGCGGTTGCTGTAGTGGATGGTTTCCTTGTACTCCGCGTACACCTGGCCCATCTCGTGGCAGCCGGTGCAGAACTTCAGGGTGTTGGTGGCCTCCAGCACGGTATGGAAGCCACCCCAGAAGAGCACGCCACCGATGGCGCCGACCACCAGCAAGCCGAGCAGCGAGTACTTCGAGCTCGGTCGTCTCAGCACGTCCCACAGCCGGCGCACTGCATTGCTCATCGGACCTCCTCGTTATCGTTCTCCGCACCACCGGTGCATGCGGCCCCCCGGCCGCCCGCTCAGATCACTTTGAAAGGATCCACTGCACCACGTTCTTGATCTCTTCTTCCTTGGCGGACTTGATCGACTTGTGCTCTTCTTCCTTGCCGTCGACCTTGACCTTGGGGCTGGTCGTGAGGTGGGTGAATAGCTTCTGCTCGGCGTCTGGCTTGCCCTTGTACTTCGCGGCGGTTTCCTTGAAGGAAGGGCCGTCCTTCTTCTTGTCGACCGCGTGACACTTCATGCAGTCGTTCTTTTTCAGGAGTGCCTGCGCGGCGTCGGCGTCGACGCTCCAGGTGGGCGCGGACCATGCCGCGGCGAGGATGAGGGGGATGAACCGCTTCAGGGAACTGCACTGCTGCATGTAAGCCTCGTCGTGTCGTTGGGGTCGCGTGCGTCAATTGCACGCGAGCCGATCCTGCGATGAAGAGTGCCGCGACCGCCATCGGGATTTCCACTTGCCTCAGCAAGGCAGGGAAGATCCGCTCGATGCCGTCCGGCTCTCGCACGAACGGATCGTTTCACCCCGCCGGTGGGCCACCCATTGGACCAAGGTCCTATGGCCACCGATCGCGATCCGGCGTATGTAGCATCGGCTTTCCAGTCCGGCTTAAGATGCGCGAATGCCGTCCGACTTCGCCAGCATTCTGCTGCTGGTGGTGACCTCCGCGGTCACTTTCACCATCGCCCGCTTCCTCTCCCGCAACTGGCGCCGCCGGCGGCGGGAGAAGGAGGAGCAAGCGCGCCGCGCCAAGGAAAGCCGGCAGGTCCGGCGAGCGCGCGAGCGGCACGGCAGGTAGCGACGGCCGGGCCCAAAAGAAAAGCCGCCCGAAGGCGGCTTCTCACTCCCAACGCGTCCTTGTTATCGTTGCGCCGCGGGCTTGTCGCCCGCTGTGTTGCGCTCGTTGCGACGATGGTCGCCAGTTGCCCCGGGCTGGCGCGATCCGCCGGCCTGCACGGACAGGCCATAGGAATTCGCCGTCACCGCCAGGATGGCGGGCACCCGCTGCAGGATCGCCACCGTTCTCGTCTCGTTCATCTTTCTGTCCCTGTACTTGCGGTCGCTGCCGCTTGGTCTTGTCTGTGTGACTGCAGTGCGGGAAGTATCGGGGCCGCGCGTTTCGTGCTGTGCCAGCGCGCTGCGCCAGCACAGGTCAGCGGTATCTGACATCCAGCTCGGCTGGAACCACCGCGGCCCCTTGCTGCCGCCGCGCGGCCATCTGCCGCAGCACCACCGGCAGCACGAGGACGGCGCCGGCGATCGTGACCCACAGTCCCGGCGCGATCAGCAGCAGCGCGGCGGCCAGGCAAATCATCTGTTCCCATCGGCGCAACTCGACGAGCATGAAGCGGCTGAGCGCCGCGGCCAGCACCACGATGCCCAGGATGCAGCCGATGAAGGTGATGGCAAAGTCCTGCACCGTGAATCCCTTGGCCACCAGCAGCAGCGAAGGAGAGAACACGAACACGAAGGGGACGAGCGCCTTGGCCAGGCCCAGGCGGAAGGCCGTGTTGCCGGTGCGGAAGGGGTCGCTTCCGGCCATGCCTGCCGCCGCATAGGCCGCCAGCGCCACCGGCGGCGTGATGTCCGCCAGCACTCCGTAGTAGAAGACGAAGAAGTGCGCCACCAGCGGCTGCACGCCCAGCTGCACCAGCGTGGGCGCGGCCACGGTGACCATGATGATGTAGTTCGCCGTGGTGGGGATGCCGCAGCCCATGAGGATGCAGACCAGGGCCGTCATCACCAGGGCGGCGAACAGCGTCAGCGTCTTCATGTCCGCCATGAAGGCCGGGAGCACCGCCGTCAGCCCTTCCGCGATGACCTGCGCCCAGCCCGTGATGATGAAGCTGATCTTGAAGCCGACGCCGGTGAGGGTGACGACGCCGATCACGATGCCCACGGTGGCTGCGGCGGCACCCACCGCCAGCGCGTACTTGGCCCCGGTCTCGAAGGCCTCGACGAGCACGCCGTGGCCGATGCGGCCCGTGATGCCCGCGAGCTTCCAGCCTGCAACCGCCACCAGCACGCCGGCAGCGAACAGTGCGAGCTTCACCTCGTCGCTGCGCACGCCGAGGTCGGCAAACGCGATCACGGCGAGCAGCGCGTGCAGCACGATGAACAACGCCCAGTTCGCGGGTCTGTTGCCGCTGGTGCGCGTGGTCAGCCCGACGATCGCGCAGGACGAGATGCCGGTGAAGGCCGCCAGGTAGGGCGTGCGGCCCGAGACCAGGATGCTGATCAGCAGGAACAGCGGGAGGAGCGTCGGCCAGCGCTGCTTGAGCGATTCGCGCAGCTTGGGCATCTCCTCGTCGGTCAGTCCGCGCAGGCCATACCGCTTGGCCTCGAAGTGCACCTGCATGAACACGCCGAAGAAGTGCATGAAGGCCGGCACCACGGCCGCGGCGATGATGGTCTGGTAAGGGACGTTGAGGAACTCCACCATCAGGAAGGCGGCGGCGCCCAGCACCGGTGGCGTGATCTGGCCACCCGTGGACGAGGCGGCCTCCACCGCGCCGGCAAATTCGCGGCGGTAGCCGACGCGGATCATGGCGGGGATGGTGAGCGAGCCCACGGTCACCGCGTTCGCGACCGAGGAGCCGGACAGCATGCCGAACATCGCCGAGCCGAACACGCTCACCTTGGCGGGCCCGCCGGCATAGCGGCCCGCCACGCTGGCGGCGATGTCCAGGAACAGCTGGCCGAGGCCGATGCGCGTGGCCATCACGCCGAACAGCACGAAGTGGAAGACATAGGTGGCCACCACGCCGACCGCCACGCCGTAGATGCCCTGGCTGGTGAGGTACTGGTGGTTGATCATCTGTGCCCAGGAAGCGCCCGCGTGCTTCAGCAGCCCCGGGAAATAGGGGCCGGCCATCGCGTAGGCCGTGAAGCCGATCGCGATGAGGGGCAGGGGCCAGCCCATGGACCGGCGCGTGGCCTCGAGCAGGGTGAGGAACAGGATCGACCCCATCACCACGTCAAGCGTGCTGGGGTTGCCGACGCGGAAGGCCAGGTCGTCGAACACGTAGGGGATGTACAGCACGCTGAGTGCGCAGGCGATGCCCAGGGCCCAGTCGGACAGGGGCACGCCGCCGGGCGAGTGCCAGCCGGTGGCCACGGGCGAGTCGTAGAACCTGCGCGAGCGTGGGAACACCAGGAAGATCAGTCCCAGGACGAAGGCCAGGTGCACGCCGCGATGCGTCGTTTCGCGCAGCAGGCCGAAACCGGCGGTGTAGTAATGGAACAGCGACAGCGTGATCAGCAGCGCCATCACGATCCAGGTGGCGGGGTGCACCGTGGGGCGGAAGCGCATCTCGGGGTCGAACTTCTCCTCCAGCTCCTGCAGCTTGCGATCGTCCAGGGCGGTCTCCGTGGTCATGCATGTCTCCAAACAAAAACAGGGAGGTGCTGCCTCCCTGCCTGTGCGTGCCGGTGCGCGGCCTTACTTGAGCAGGCCGGCTTCCTTGTAGAACTTCTCGGCGCCGGGGTGGAAGGGAATGCCCACGCCCTGGACCGCGTTCTCCTTGGTGATGAACTTGCCCTTGGCATGGCCGGCCGCCAGCGTCTTCTGCGTGGAGTCCGAGTACATCGCCTTGGTGATCTGGTAGACCGTCTCGGTGTCCAGCTTGGCGCTCGTCACCAGCTGGGCGCCGACCGCCAGCGTCTGGACCGCCGCGACGTCCTTGTAGGTGCCGGCCGCGATGTTGTCGACCGCGAAATACGGGTTCTGCTTGCGCAGCGCGTCGGCCGGGCCGCCGGTGAGCGGCACCAGTTCGATGCCCACGCCGCTGGACGCGAGTTCCGCGATGGCGCCCGCCGGGGCTCCGCCGACGAAGAAGAATGCATCGAGCGAGCCGTCCTTCAGCTTGTCACCCGCCTGGTTGGGCTTGATGTAGTCCGGCCTGATGTCGGTCTCCTTCACGCCCCAGGCCGCCAGCACCATGCGGGCGTTGATCAGCGTGCCGGAGCCGGGCTCGTCCAGCGCGACGCGCTTGCCCTTCAGGTCCGCGACGCTCTTGATCCCGGAACCCTTCTTCACCACCAGGTGGATGCTTTCCGGGTACAGGTTGGCGATCATGCGCAGGTCGGCGACCTTGGGCTTGCCCTCGAAGGCGCCGGTGCCCGTGTAGGCCCAGGTGGCGACGTCGGATTGCGACAGGCCCGCTTCCATGGAACCGCCCGCGATCGCATTCACGTTCGCCAGCGAGCCGTTGCTGGCCTGCGCGGTGGCGATGATCTTGCCCGGCTGCGACACGGCGTTGGCGATCATGCCGCCGACGGGATAGTAGGTGCCGGCGGTGCCGCCGGTGCCGATGCGGAAGAACTGCTGCGCGTGCGCGGTGCCGGCGAAGACCAGCACGGCGGCCGTGGCCGCGGCCCATTTGCGAATGCCCATCTGGATACTCCTCTTGTCGACGGTTCGGCAAAGCAGGAAGTAGACCACCCCACACGGGTGTCGTCGCCTAGTGGAAGCACCAAGGCTGGGCGCTACTTTCGGTGCGATCCCTCGTCGTCGACCGACGCACTCCAGCGGTCGCCCCAGCCCTGGCGCTGTGCTTCGTCGAGCTCGCGGCGGCCGCGCTTCGTGGGACGGCCATGCTCGATGGCGAGCGCGGGTTCACGCGCGTAACGGCGCTGCTCCGCCGCCTGCTGGCGATCGTGCAGGCTCTCCGGCGTTTCTTCATAGAGTTGCTGGGCCACCGGGGCGGGGCCGCGCACGCCCGACACGCCCTTGACCAGCACGGTGCGCGTGAGGCCTTCACGGCGCAGGGAGACGGTGTCGCCCACCTTCACCTCGCGGGCCGGCTTCACCTCCTGGCCATTGATGCTCACGCGGCCCTTGTCGATCTCATCCGTCGCGAGGCTGCGCGTCTTGTAGAAGCGCGCGGCCCACAGCCATTTGTCGATTCGCAACCGGTCCATTCAGGCCCGATTCTCCGCCAGCGGGAGCCTCACGGTCGCATCCAGTCCGGCGATGCGGCGGTCCTTTTCACGGTTTTCCAGCTCGATGGTCCCGCCGAGCGCCCGGACGATCTCATGGCAGATCGCCAAGCCCAGCCCGGAGCCGCTGCGCACGTCGCCCGCGGAGAACGGCTGGAACAGCCGGGCCTGAAGCTCGGCCGTCACGCCAGGGCCGCTGTCGCTCACCACCAGCGCCGCAGTGTTGCCGTCGGTGAGCACCCGGATGCTGAGCGCACCCCCGGGTGGCGTGTGCTTGATCGCGTTGTGCAGCAGGTTGCGCGACAGCTCGCGCAGCATCCACTCGTGCGCCTGCACCGGTGCGGGCCGGGTGTCGATGTCGAATTCGATGTCCTTGTCCGCGACCAGGGGCGCGAGTTCCAGCGCCATGGCACGCACCGCCTCGGACAGGTCGTTGACTTGCGCGTCGGCCTGCTCGCGCAACTGTTCCACCTTCGCCAGCGACAGCATCTGGTTGGCCAGCACGGTCGCGCGCTCCACCGTCTCGTTGATCTCCTGCAGCGCCTGGCGCGGCTCGACGTCGCCCCGCAACGCGGACTGCACCTGCGCCTTGAGCACGGCGAGCGGCGTACGCAGCTGGTGCGAGGTGTCGCGCACGAAGCGCTTCTGGTTTTCCAGCAGGTGGTCCAGCCGCGCCATCACCTCGTTGGTGGCATCGACCAGGGGCGCGAGTTCGCGCGGTGCATCCTGCGCCGGCAGCGGCGTGAGGTCTCCCTCGCGGCGGGCCTGCAGCGTCGTGCTGAGCCGGCGCACCGGCCGGGTCGCACCTTGCACCACGACCAGCACCACCAGCGCGATCACCGCCACCAGCAGGGCCTGCTGCCAGAGGAAGTCGATCAGGATGCGGCGGGTGAGCCGGCGGCGCAGTTCCAGCGTCTCCGCCACCTGGATCACGGCCATGCCGCGGCCGCTGGGGCTGGCCACCGGCTGCAGCAGCACTGCGACGCGCACCTGGCTGTCGCGAAAGCTCGTGTCGTAGAAGTCCACCAGCGCCGCATACGGCGGCTGCGGGGCGATGTTTCCTTGCGAGAACGGCAGGTCCTCGAAGCCGGACACCAATTGCCCGCGCAGGCTGGACACCCGGTAATACATGCGCGTCTGCACGTCGGCCTCGAAGGCTTCCAGCGCGGAGTACGGAACGGTCGCGCGCAGCACGGCCTGGTCGTCGTAGCCCTGAACGTCCAGTTGCTCGCCGATGGATTTCGCCGAAGCCAGCAGCGTGCGGTCGTAGGCGGTGTTCACCGCCTGCAGCGTCTTGCGGTACAGCGTGAAGGCATTGAGTGCCACCACGACGCCGATCGGGACCAGGATGCCCGCGAGCAGGTAGCTGCGCAGCGAGATGGAGCGCAAGCTCATTCGCCGGCTTTGAGCAGGTAGCCCAGCCCGCGCAGCGTCACCAGCTTCACGCCGGTGGCGGCGAGCTTCTTGCGCAGCCGGTAGACCACCACCTCGATCGCTTCGTACTGCACGTCGGTCTCGCCCGGAAAGACGGTTTCGAACAGGCGTTCCTTGGGAACAGCATGGCCCGGACGCGCCAGCAGGGCCTGGAGCAGCGCAGATTCGCGCGGCGCGAGTTCCAGGATTTGCTCGCGCCAGTAAATGACGCCGCTCTCGCGATCCCAGTGCAGGCCGCCGATGCCCGGCTCGGCGGCCGCGCGGCTGTGGGGCGCGCGCCTGCGGTGCAGCGCGCGCAGCCTCGCCTCCAGCTCATCCAGGTCGAAGGGCTTGGGCAGGTAGTCATCCGCCCCGGCGTTGAGGCCGAGGATGCGGTCGCCCACGGTGCCGCGGGCGGTGAGGATCAGCACGGGGGTCGCGAGTCCGCTGCGCCGCGCTTCCTCCAGCACCAGCAGCCCGTCCATGCCGGGCAGGGTGAGGTCGAGCATGACCACGTCGGGAGGCGCGAGCTTCCACTGGGCTAGGGCATCGCGGCCGTCGCTGCACAGCTGGACTTCCATGCCCCGGTTCTGCAGGGTGCGCTTGAGCGCCGTCTGCATCGACGGGTCGTCTTCCACCAGCAGCAGCTTCATGCCCGCGACCATAACCGGGCGGCACATTAGCACTTTCCCTAATGCCTCCGGACAGCCGAATGACAGCCGCGGGCTTCACCATAGTCAGCTTCCATTCAGGAGACAAGAAATGCGTCGTGACCAGTTTCTCAAGGGCATGGCCGCCCTCGCCGCGGCCGGTGCGCTGCCGCTGTCGGCCCGCGCTGCCGCCAACGTCAAGATGATGATTCCCGCCAACCCCGGCGGCGGCTGGGACACCACCGGCCGCGCCCTGGGCAAGGCCTTGACCGATGCCAAGGTGGCCGACAGCGTCACCTACGACAACAAGGGCGGCGCCGCCGGCGCGCTGGGCCTGGCACAGTTCGTCAACGGCAGCAAGGGCGACCCGAACGCCATGATGGTGATGGGCGCCGTGATGCTGGGCGGGATCATCACCGGCAAGCCGCCGGTGGACCTCAAGCAGGCCACGCCCATCGCGCGCCTCACCAGCGAATACAACGTCTACGTGCTGCCCGCCAACTCCCCCTTCAAGACGATGGCCGACGTGGTCGCCCAGCTGAAGAAGGACCCCGGCAGCGTCAAGTGGGGTGGCGGCTCGCGGGGTTCCACGGAACACATCGCCGCGGCCATGCTCGCGCGTGAAGTGGGCGTGGATCCCGCCAAGATCAACTACGTGGCCTTCCGCGGAGGCGGTGAGGCCACGGCGGCCATCCTGGGCGGCAACGTCACGGTGGGCGGCAGCGGCTACAGCGAGTTCGCGGAATACATCAAGACCGGCAAGATGAAGGCGATCGCCGTCACCTCGCCCCAGCGCCTGAAGGGCATCGACGTCCCGACGCTGAAGGAACAGGGCATCAACGTCGAGCTGGGCAACTGGCGCGGCGTCTACGGCGCGCCAGGCATCAACGCCGAACAGCGCAAGGCACTGACGGACATGGTCATGAAGGCCATCAAGACGAAGTCGTGGGCCGAAGCCATGGAGAAGAACGACTGGACGCCCGCCGTGCTGGCCGGTGCCGACTTCGACAAGTTCGTCGACGACGAATTCGCCAAGCTGCGCGCGACCATGGCCAAGGCCGGCATGATCTGACGGCCTGACGTCAGCAGTACGCGCCCGGCTTGCCGGGCGCTTCTCTTTCCCGGGGCCTGTGGAGGGCAGAACATGACACAACCATCTTCCCAGCGCACGGTGCAGACGCTCGTGGGCGCCTTCGTGGCGCTCGTCGGGCTCGGTCTGGCCGTGGGCGCACTGACGATCCCCGGCGAGGCCGGCTATGGCGGTGTCGGTCCGAACTTCCTGCCCTGGCTCGTGGCCACCGTCCTCCTGGTGTGCGGCGTGCTGATCGTGCGCGAGGCGGTGACCGGCGGCTTTCGCGACATGGCCGAGCCTTCGGGTGCGCCGCAAGCCTGGTGGCCCGGACTGGTCTGGGTGTCGGCCGGCCTGCTGGCCAATGCGGCGCTGATCACCACGATCGGCTTCATCCTCAGCTGCACGCTGTGCTACCTGCTGGCGGTGCAGGGCCTGCGCCGCGCGCAGGGACAGGCGATGGGCGCGGGCAGCATCGGCATCGACGCCGTGACCGGCGCACTGATCGCCGCGCCGGTGTTCTGGACCTTCACCAAGTTCCTCGCCATCAACCTGCCCGGGCTGACGCCCACCGGCTGGATCTGACATGGACATCTTCGCCTCCCTCCTGCACGGCTTCGCGACGGCGATCAGCCCCATCAACCTGCTGTGGGCCTTCGTCGGCTGCGTGCTGGGCACGGCCGTCGGCGTGCTGCCCGGCATCGGCCCCGCGGTGGCCGTGGCCATGCTGCTGCCGATCACGGCCAAGGTGGACATCACCGCGTCCATGATCTTCTTCGCCGGCATCTACTACGGTGCGATGTACGGCGGCTCGACGACGTCCATCCTGCTGAACACGCCCGGCGAGACCGCGTCCATGGTCACGGCCATGGAAGGCAACAAGATGGCCAAGAGCGGCCGCGCGGGCGCCGCGCTCGCCACCGCCGCCATCGGCTCGTTCGTGGCCGGGACCATCGCCACGGTGATCGTCACGCTGTTCGCGCCGACGGTGGCCGACTTCGCGGTGAAACTGGGTCCTCCCGAGTACTTCCTGCTGATGGTGCTCGCCTTCACGACCGTGAGCGCGGTGCTGGGGCAGAGCACGCTGCGCGGCATGACCGCGCTGTTCCTCGGCCTGGCGCTGGGCCTGGTGGGCATGGACCAGATTTCCGGCCAGGCGCGCTACACGGGCGGCGTGCCGGAACTGCTCGATGGCATCGAGATCGTGCTGGTGGCCGTGGGCCTGTTCGCGGTCGCCGAGGTCCTGTACTTCGCGATGTACGAAGGCAAGGTCGAGGAAACGCAGAACCGGATGAGCCGGGTCTACATGTCCAAGCGCGACTGGGCCCGCTCGGTCCCGGCCTGGCTGCGTGCGACCGCGATCGGCGCGCCGTTCGGCTGCATCCCGGCCGGCGGCACGGAGATCCCGACTTTCCTGTCCTACGCCGTGGAGAAGAAGCTGGCGAAGGGCGCGGACAAGGAGGAGTTCGGCAACGCCGGAGCCATCGAGGGCGTGGCCGGTCCCGAGGCGGCGAACAACGCCACCGTCACCACCGCGCTGATCCCGCTGCTGACCCTGGGCATCCCGACCTCCAACACCACCGCCATCCTGCTGGGTGCCTTCCAGAACTACGGCATCCAGCCGGGCCCGCAGCTGTTCACCACTTCGGCGGCGCTGGTGTGGGCGCTGATCGCCTCGCTGTACATCGGCAACGTGATGCTGCTGATCCTGAACCTGCCGCTGGTGAAGCTGTGGGTGCAGCTGCTGAAGATCCCCAAGCCGCAGCTGTATGCCGGCATCCTGATCTTCGCGACGGTGGGCGCGTACGGCATGCGCCAGAGCGCCTTCGACCTGGTGCTGCTGTGGGCCATCGGGCTGGTCGGCGTGGTCATGCGGCGCTTCGACTTTCCCACGGCGCCCGTGGTCGTGGGCATGATCCTGGGGCCGCTGGCCGAGGCGCAGCTGCGCAACGCAGTCTCCATCGGCGAGGGCAGTCCCCGCGTCTTCTTCGAGCGCCCGATGTCGATCACCCTGATCGTCGTCATCGTGGCGGTGCTGGCCTTGCCGCGCCTTTACAAGTTCGTCCAGGCCCGCCGCCGCGGCGCGGGGACCTTGCCGCACGGCGGCGTGGAAACCTGAAGCGGCGCAGCGTTCCGGGTCAATCCCGGGGATGATCCGGGTGGCGCAGGAGGATGGCGGCGCTACCATCGCCGCATGAAGTCCGACGCCTCGCTGCCGCTCGACGGCCAGCGCATCCTGGAGCTGGCCGCGCGCTCCATGTTCGACCTGTTCGCCAACGCCAGCGAAGGCATGCTGCTGGTGGACCGCAACGCGCGCGTCGTCTGGATCAACGACCAGTACCGCCGCTTCCTGCCCGCGCTGGGCTACGAGCGGGAGGAGGACTTCGTGGGCCATCCGGTCTCCGAGGTCGTGCAGAACACGCAGATGCACCGGGTGCTGGAGACCGGCAAGCCCATCCTGATCGACCTGCTGTCCAACAAGGCGGGCACCTTCGGCGTGAGCCGCATCCCCCTGCGCGACGAACAGGGCAAGGTGATCGGCGCGCTGGGCATCGTGCTGTTCGACCATCCCGAGACCAACCTGCAACCGCTGATCCACAAGTTCGCGAACCTGCAGCGCGACCTGGACGATGCCCGCCGCGAGCTCGCAACGCAGCGCCGCAGCAAGTACACCCTGGCCAGCTTCGTCGGCGGCAGCCCGGCGGCGGTGGAAGTGAAGCGGCAGGCGCGCAAGGCGGCGCAGTCGTCGAGCCCGGTGCTGCTGCTGGGGGAAACGGGCACCGGCAAGGAACTGCTGGCCCACGCGACGCATGCGGCCTCGGCGCGCTCGCGCGGCCCTTTCGTCAGCGTCAACATCGCTGCCGTGCCGGACACGCTGCTGGAGGCGGAGTTCTTCGGAGTGGCCCCCGGCGCCTACACCGGCGCCGACCGCAAGGGCCGCTCCGGCAAGTTCAAGCTGGCGGACGGCGGCACCCTGTTCCTCGACGAGATCGGCGACATGCCGCTGGCGCTGCAGCCCAAGCTCCTGCGGGCGCTGCAGGAAGGCGAGATCGAGCCGCTGGGATCCAACAAGGTGGTGCCGTTCGATGCGCGGGTGATTGCCGCCACCTCGCGCGACCTGGCGGCGCTGGTGCGGGAAGGCCGCTTCCGCGAAGACCTGTACTACCGCCTGAACGTGTTGCCGATCAAGGTGCCGCCGCTGCGCGAACGGCGCGGGGACATTCCGGCGCTGGTCGAGGTGCTGGTGGAGGACATCGCCATCCGCAACGGCACCGCACCGTTCGAGGTGGGTGCCGACGCACTGGCCATGCTCTCGTCGCAGCGCTGGCGCGGCAACATCCGCGAGCTGCGCAACGTGCTGGAGCAGGCGGCCATGCGCACCGACTCCCGGCACATCGACGAAAGCCTGCTGGAAGAAGTGCTGCGCGAGGCCGGCATCGAGCGGATGCCGTCGGCGCCGCCTCCGCAGCAACGCGCCGCGCGCAGCCGCGATGCCCTGCGGCCGCTGGCGGAGCAGGTCGCGGAGGTCGAGCGCTCCGCGATCCAGGCGGCGCTGGAGGCCACCGGCGGCAACAAGCTGGCGGCGGCCCGCCTGCTGGGAATCTCCCGGGCCAAGCTGTACGAGCGCCTCGAGCTGACTGCCTGAAAATCAGACATCTGCCTGGAAATCAGGCAGCTTGAGTTGTCTGAAAGCCGGGCATTCCATCACGGTCGCTCATAAAACTCCTTGTCCCACAAGGACTTGCACGCTGGCATGGGACGTGCAACTGGGAGGCGTTCCCCCCCCGAAAATTCAGGAGACACGAAGCATGCAACGACGCACCTGGGTCGCGCTCGCCGCGACCGCAGCCGCCGCACTGACCGCCCCCCTGGCGTGGGCGCAGTCCAAGGAAATCCGGATCGCGCACATCTACAGCCGCACCGGCCCGCTGGAGGCGTACGGCAAGCAGACGCAGACCGGACTGATGATGGGGCTGGAGTACGCCACCGGCGGCACGATGGCCGTCAACGGCCGCAAGATCGTCCTGATCGAGAAGGACGACCAAGGCAAGCCCGACCTGGGCAAGTCGCTGCTGGCGACCGCGTATGCCGACGACAAGGTGGACCTGGCGATCGGCCCGACTTCCTCCGGCGTGGCCCTGGCGATGCTGCCGGTCGCCGAGGAATACAAGAAGATCCTGCTGGTCGAACCTGCGGTGGCGGACTCCATCACCGGCGACAAGTGGAACAAGTACGTCTTCCGCACCGGCCGCAACAGCTCGCAGGACGCGATCTCCAACGCCGTGGCGATGGACAAGGCCGGCACCTCGGTCGTCACCCTGGCGCAAGACTATGCGTTCGGCCGCGACGGCGTGAAGGCCTTCAAGGACGCCCTGAAGAACGCCAAGATCGTCCATGAGGAATACCTGCCGCAGACGACGACCGACTTCACCGCCGGCATCCAGCGCATCGTCGACAAGCTGAAGGACCAGCCGGGGCGCAAGGCGATCGAGGTGATCTGGGCCGGCGGCACGCCGCCGTTCAATGCGCTCGCCGCGCAGAACCTCAAGCAGCGCTACAACATCGACGTCTTCACCGGCGGCAACATCCTGCCGGCCATGGCCTCGTACAAGAACTTCCCCGGCATGGAAGGCGCCACGTACTACTACTTCGGCATCCCGAAGAATCCGGTGAACGAGGCGATGGTCGCCCAGCACTACAAGCAGTTCAAGAGCCCGCCGGACTTCTTCACGGCCGGCGGCTTCTCCGCGGCGATGGCGCTGGTGACCGCGCTGAAGAAGACCAATGGCGACACGAACAGCGACAAGCTGATCACCGCCATGGAGGGCATGTCCTTCGACTCGCCCAAGGGCAAGATGACCTTCCGCAAGGAGGACCACCAGGCCATGCAGAGCATGTACCACTTCAGAATCAAGGTGGATCCGGCGTTCGCCTGGGGCGTGCCGGAACTGGTGCACGAGATCAAGCCTGAGGAAATGCAGGTCCCGATCCGCAACAAGCGGTGACGCTGGCGCGGAGGTGAAAACGAGGCGGCGACCGCCGCCTCGTCCTTCGACGGATTTCAATGGGAGCAGGCTGCGCGGAAGGCGCGGCCCGGCTTCGTTCACCCTGCCAAAGCCATGAGCCAACTCGCCACGCACGACTTGACGGTCCGCTTCGGCGGTCACGTCGCCGTCAACGGCGTCACCTGCTCCTTCGAGCCGGGGACGCTGACGGCCATCGTCGGGCCGAACGGTGCCGGCAAGACGACCTACTTCAACCTGATTTCCGGGCAGCTCAAGGCCACGGCCGGAACCGTGACGCTGGGCGGCCGCGACCTGTCCGGCGCGTCCGCCTCCGAGCGCACGCGGGCGGGACTGGGCCGCGCGTTCCAGCTGACCAACCTGTTTCCCCGCCTCACGGTGCTGGAGAACGTGCGCCTTGCGGTGCAGGCCATGCGCGCGGGTGCCCACCGCCGCGGACTGAACCTGTGGAGCGTCTGGAGCGACCACGCCGGCCTGCTCGCGCGCGCCGACCAGCTGCTGGCCGAGATCGCCCTGAAGGACAAGGAGCACGAGCTCGTGGCCAACCTGCCGCACGGCGACCAGCGCAAGCTGGAAGTGGCGCTGCTGATGGCCCTGGAGCCGCAGGTCTACATGTTCGACGAGCCCACCGCCGGCATGAACCACGCCGAGGCCCCGGTCATCCTCGACCTGATCCGCAAGCTGAAGGCGGACAAGGGCAAGACCATCCTGCTGGTGGAACACAAGATGGACGTGGTGCGCGAGCTCGCCGACCGCATCATCGTGCTGCACAACGGCACGCTGGTCGCGGACGGCGAACCGGCGGACGTGATCGCATCTCCGGTGGTGCAGGAGGCTTACCTGGGCATGGCCGCGCCGAAGGGGGCCGCATGACCGCACTGCACGTCTCCCTCCCCTACCGGGGGAGGGCTGGGGTGGGGGCGGTCCCCGCCTTGGCACGGCGCCCCCATCCCGACCTTCCCCCAGCGGGGGAAGGAGCAAGACCATGACTGCCAATCTCCTTACCCTCTCCGGCGTGCACACGCACATCGGGGCGTACCACATCCTGCATGGCGTGGATCTCGCCGTGCCGCGCGGACGACTCACCATGCTCCTGGGCCGCAACGGCGCCGGCAAGACGACGACGCTGCGCACGATCATGGGGCTGTGGCGCGCGTCGCAGGGCCGCATCGACTTCGACGGCCAGGACATCACGCAGGCGCCGACGCCGCAGATCGCCGGGCTCGGCGTGGCCTACGTGCCGGAGAACATGGGCATCTTCGCCGACCTCACGGTGAAGGAGAACATGGTGCTGGCCGCGCGCGGTGCGCGCAGTGCCGCCCAGATCGACGGAAAGCGGCTGCAGTGGATCTTCTCGCTGTTCCCGGCCGTGGAGAAGTTCTGGAACCACCCGGCCGGCAAGCTCTCGGGCGGGCAGAAGCAGATGCTCGCCGTTTCGCGCGCGATCGTCGAACCGCGCGAGCTGCTGATCATCGACGAACCCAGCAAGGGACTGGCGCCCGCGATCATCAACAACATGATCGACGCCTTCGCGCAGCTGAAGGCCCAGGGCGTGACCATCCTGCTGGTCGAACAGAACATCAGCTTCGCCAAGCGGCTGGGCGACACCGTCGCCGTCATGGACAACGGCGTCGTGGTCCATGCGGGTTCCATGCAGGAACTGGCCGAGGACGAGGAGCTGCAGCACTCGCTGCTGGGGCTGGCGCTATGAACTGGAAGGAAATGGACTGGAAGCCGCTGGCGCTCGTGCCGGTGCTCGCGCTGGTCGTTCTGCCCTTCATCGGCTCGCCGTCCACCTGGCTGACGCTCACGGTGGCGGGCCTGGCGATGGGCATGATCGTCTTCATCATCGCCTCGGGCCTCACGCTGGTGTTCGGCCTGATGGACGTGCTGAACTTCGGCCACGGCGTCTTCATCGCGCTGGGCGCCTTCGTCGCCACCAGCGTGCTGGGCTCGATGGCGGACTACACGGCCTCGGCAAGCCTGTGGATCAACCTGCTCGCGGTGCTGCCGGCGATGGTGGTCGCCATGCTGGTGGCCGGTGCGATCGGCCTCGCCTTCGAGCGCTTCATCGTGCGGCCGGTGTACGGCAACCACCTGAAGCAGATCCTGATCACCATGGGCGGGATGATCATCGGCGAGGAGCTGATCAAGGTCATCTGGGGCCCGCTGCAGATCCCGCTGCCGCTGCCGGAAGGGATGAAGGGCAGCCTGTACCTGGGCGACGCGGCGGTGGAGAAGTACCGCCTGATCGCCGTCGTGGTCGGCGTCCTCGTCTTCGCCATCCTGCTGTGGACGCTGACGCGCACCAAGATCGGCCTGCTGATCCGCGCCGGCGTGCAGGACCGCGAAATGGTGGAGTCGCTGGGCTACCGCATCCGCGTCCTGTTCGTGGGCGTGTTCATGGTGGGCAGCGCGCTGGCCGGACTGGGCGGCGTCATGTGGGGGCTTTACCAGCAGAACGTGGTGCCCCAGATGGGCGCGCAGGTGAACGTGCTGATCTTCATCGTGCTGATCATCGGCGGACTGGGTTCCACCACTGGCGCGCTGGTCGGCGCGCTGCTGGTGGGCCTGATGGCCAACTACACCGGCTTCCTGGTGCCGAAGATGGCGCTGTTCTCCAACATCCTGCTCATGATGGCCATCCTGTTGTGGCGGCCGCAGGGTGTCTATGCCTTCAGCAAGTGATTCCATGCTGACCCGCCTGCTGTCCAACGACCTTCCCCGCAGCCGCGTGCTGGCGGCGATCCTGCTGCTGCTGCTGCTCGCACTGGCGTTCACGCCCTTCCTGTTCCCGGGCGTGAAGGCGCTCAACGTCGGCGCCAAGGTGCTGGTGTTCGTGGTGCTGGTGGCGAGCTTCGATCTCCTGCTCGGCTACACCGGCATCGTCAGTTTCGCGCACACGATGTTCTTCGGCATCGGTGCCTACGGTGTGGCGATCGCCGCCACCCGGATGGGCGCGGGCTGGAGTTCCATCCTGGTGGGAACGCTCGCCGCACTGGCGCTGTCCTTCGTGCTGGCGCTGGCCATCGGCCTGTTCTCGCTGCGTGTGCGAGCGATCTTCTTCTCGATGATCACGCTTGCCTTCGCGGCGGCGTTCCAGACGCTCGCCTCGCAGCTGTCGGACTTCACGGGCGGCGAGGATGGCCTGACCTTCAAGATGCCCGAGCTGCTGTCGCCCAGCCACCAGTTCACCGACGCGCCCCTGTTCGGGGTCTCCCTCGATGGCCGGCTGGCCTGCTACTACCTGCTGTTCGTGCTGGCGCTGGTGCTGTTCCTGGCCATGCTGCGCATCGTCAACTCGCCGTTCGGGCGCGTGTTGCAGGCGATCCGCGAGAACGAGTTCCGCGCCGAGGCCATCGGCTACCGCGTGGTGGTGTACCGCACCATTTCCAGCATCCTGTCGGCCCTGTTCGCCACGCTGGCGGGCGCCATGCTGGCGATCTGGCTGCGCTACAACGGCCCCGACACCACGCTGTCCTTCGAGATCATGCTGGACGTGCTGTTGATCGTCGTGATCGGCGGCATGGGAACCATCTACGGCGCCGCCATCGGCGCCGGCCTGTTCCTGGTCGCGCAGAGTTACCTGCAGGACCTGCTGAAGCTGGCCAGCGAGGCCGTGTCGGGCCTGCCCTGGCTGGCGGCGCTGCTGTCGCCGGACCGCTGGCTGCTGTGGCTGGGCCTGCTGTTCGTCCTGTCCGTCTATTACTTCCCGACCGGGATCGTGGGTCGCCTGCGCGCGCTGCGGTCCCCGGCCTTGCATCGAACGCCTTCCCCCGCCCCGGCTTCCCCGCCGGATTCACCCCAGCCTGCAAGGAGAGTCAGTTGAAAACCAAAGAGACAACGCGATCCGCCCGGTCCTTCGATTCGAAGTGCCGATCGCGGCTCGTGAGCTGCGCGGCCACGGTCGGACTGTTCCTGTCGCTCGCCGCGTGCGGCGGCGGAGGCACCGACGCTTCCGCGAATCTCCAGTCGTCCAATGCGAAGTCCGGCCTGGTGCGAACGACGCACCTGGGCGACGTGCGCGGCGCGCCGGATGCATCCAACACTTTCTCCTGGAAGGGCATCGCGTATGCCAAGCCACCGGTGGACGCGCTGAGGTGGCAGCCACCGCAAGAGCCGGAGCCCTGGACGGCGCAGCGTGCCACCACGGCCTTCGCGCCCGCATGTGCGCAATACGGGCGCATCTACGGTCCCGGCGCGAACAACCGCTATGACGAAACCATAGGCACGACGCTGAACCAGGCGGTCGGCAGCGAGGATTGCCTGTACCTGAACATCTGGCGCCCGCGCGGCTCCGAGCAGAACCTGCCGGTCATCGTCTTCTTCCACGGCGGCAGCAACGTGTCCGGCTACACGGCGGACCCGGTGTACGACGGCGCGGCGCTCGCGAGCACGGCCAACGCGGTGGTGGTCACGGCCAATTTCCGGCTGGGCATCCTGGGCTTCCTCAACCTGCCGCAGTTGCGGACGGGTGACCCGGCAAACGACTCCGGCAACTACACGATGCTGGACAGCATCAAGGCGCTGCAGTTCGTGCAGAAGAATGCCCGCGCCTTCGGAGGCAACCCGGACAACGTCACCATCATGGGACAGTCCGCGGGCGCCATCAACGTGTGGGCGCTGCAGACGTCGCCGCTGATGACGGCGGCGAACCCGAAGCTGTTCCACCGCAACGTGCCGCTGTCCGGCGGCATCTCGCTCGCCAGCAACCTTCCCGCGGGCAGCCTGCCGACACTGAGTCCCGCCTCCACCTACCTGTTGCAGGGCAATGCGCTGCTGCAGAACCTGGTGATCGCGGACGGGCTCGCCACCGATACCGCATCCGCGCTGGCCTACATCGCCACCCAAAGTAACGCCCAGATCGCGGCCTACATGCGCGGCAAGTCGCCTGCGCAGCTGTTCTCCACGCTGCTGACCCGCCTGGCCTTGCTCGGGCTTTCAGGCTCCGGTCCCATCCCGGACGGCACGGTGGTGGCGGCCAACCCGATCAACGCGATCGCCGCGGGCAACTACGTGCACGTGCCGGTCCTGGCCGGTAACGCGCGCGACGAAGGCAAGCTGTTCCCGTCCTTCCTGCCGCTGGTGGGAGGCACCGGCAACGCGCGCCTGGTCACGGACGCGCAGCTGTTCGCCAACCACTTCTCGTACGACCCGAACGCGGCGCCGCAGACGACGGTCGAACAGTGGATCGCCGCCTCCTACCTGCCGGTGAACGCGCCGGTCACGGGGTTCACGGCGCGCGCTGAAAGGCTGAACCAGATCTTCTTCCTCGCCAGCCGGGACAACGTGCTCAATGCGCTCAAGGCGAAGCAGCCGGACGTCTGGTACTACCGCTTCGACTGGGACAAGCAGCCGGCGCCCTGGAACGACATCTACGGTGCCGTGCACGTGATCGACCTGCCGTTCATCTTCGGCAACTTCGGGCCGTCGTTGTTCGGCAATGTGTGGTTCGGCGAGGCCAGCCGGCCCGGGCGCCTGGAGCTCTCTGCCACCGTGATGCAGACGCTTTCCACGTTTGCGCGCAACGGCGATCCCAACAACGCTGCGCTCGGCGTCACCTGGCCGACCTGGCCCGGAAAGCTGGTGTTCGACGCCACTCCCGCCGCGCAGGCGATCCACGTCGAATGACCGGCGGCTGAAGACGAGGACGCCATGGACTTCAGCTCGAACTACGTCACCTGCGCCGGACGTGAGATCCACTTCACCGAGTGGGGCGGCGGCCAGCGCGGGACGGTGATCGCCTGGCATGGCCTGGCGCGCACTGGACGGGACATGGACGAACTGGCGCAGTCGCTGGCCGATCGCTACCGGGTGATCTGCCCGGACACGATAGGCCGCGGCCTCAGCCAGTGGAGCCCGGACCCGGGCAACGAGTACAAGCTGGAGTTCTATGCGCGGCTCGCGGCGGAGCTGTTCGATCGGCTGGGGATCGAGCGCGCGCACTGGGTCGGCACGTCGATGGGCGGGGCGATTGGCACGGTGTGCGCGTCCGGCCTGTTCCAGCCGCAGCTGAAGGCGCGCATCCAGAGCCTGGTCCTCAACGACAACGCGCCGCGGCTGGCCGCCGCGGCCGTGGCGCGCATCCGCTCTTACGCCGGCAATCCACCGGCCTTTGCCACCATGGCGGAACTGGAAGGCTTCTTCCGGCAGGTGTACAAGCCCTACGGCTGGCTCTCGGATGCGCAATGGCGGCGCCTGGCGGAGACCTCCACCCGGCGCTTGCCCGATGGGCGCGTCACGCCGCACTACGACCCGTCCATGGTCCGGCAGTTCACCGACCACCCCGACGACTATGACCTGTGGGAGCACTACGACCGGCTGCGCATCCCCGTGCTGCTGCTGCGCGGTGCCGAATCCGACCTGGTGCTGTCCGACGCGGCCACGGAGATGCTGGCGCGCGGTCCCGGCCCACTGGGGCTGACGCAGGTCGTGGAGGTGCAGGGTTGCGGCCACGCACCAGCGCTGAACGTCCCGGAGCAACTGGACCTGGTGCGGGCCTTCATCGACCAGCACGAGACAGTGGTCGATCCGGCCAGCTCCGTCGCGGCCTAACGCGCCGCGCCGAGCGTTATCGCGCGCTCCTTCTGGGCGGCCAGCGCCTGGGGATCCGGTGCGGCCTGCGTGGGCCATCCCCCCAGGTGCTGCTGCACGATGCCGCCCAGGGCCCGGATCCATTCGGTCTCGTCGTTCAGGCACGGGATGTAGTGGAACGTGCGCCCGCCTGCGGCCAGGAAGGCATCCCGTCCTTCCTGCGCGATTTCCTCCAGGGTTTCCAGGCAGTCGCTGGTGAAGCCGGGGCAGACCACGTCGACGCGCCGCTTGCCGTCGCGCGCCAGCGCCTCCAGGGTCGGCTCGGTGTACGGCTCCAGCCACTTCGCCTTGCCGAAGCGGGACTGGAACGTCAGCGTGTAGTCGGAGGGCGCCAGCTGCAGCCAGTCGGCCAGCAGGCGTGCCGTCTTGCGGCATTCGCAGTGGTACGGGTCGCCCAGGTGCAGGGTGCGTTCGGGGACGCCGTGAAAGCTCATCACCAGGTGGTCGGGCCGGCCGTGTTCGCGCCAGTGGCGCTCGATGCGGTGGGCAAGGGCCTCGATGTACCCGCGGTCGTCGTGGTAGTGGTTCACGAAGCGCAGTTCGGGGACGGCGCGCCGGGTGCGGGTCCACTGCGTGACGGCGTCGATGACGCTGGCCGTCGTCGTGCCGGAGTACTGCGGGTACGCGGAGAGCACCAGGATGCGGTCGGCGCCGGCGTCGGCCAGCGCGCCCAGTTGCGAGGCGATGGAGGGACTGCCATAGCGCATGGCGTAGGCCACGCGCACACGTTGGCCGTGCTCCCCCAGCCAGCCTTGCAGGCGCTTGGCCTGGCGCTCCGTCCACAGCTTCAGAGGTGAGCCTTCGGGCGTCCAGATGGTCCGGTACTTCGCCGCCGATTTCGCCGACCGCAGGGGCAGGATCACTCCGTACAGCAGCGGCAGCCACAGGGCGCGCGGGATCTCCACCACCCGCGGGTCGGCGAGGAACTCCGCCAGGTAGCGGCGCACGGCCGCCGGCGTGGGCGCGTCGGGGGTGCCGAGGTTGCACAGGAGCACGGCGGTGAAGGGGGCCTGCCCATGCTGGTGGGGGCGGGGGACCTGGGAGCTTTCGTTCGCGGGCATGAGGTATTCTCGCCGCCATGCTGGACACGCGGAAAATCAAGGCCGTCTCCATCGACCTGGATGACACGCTGTGGCCGATCTGGCCCACCATCGAACGGGCCGAGAAGGCGCTGCACGACTGGCTGGTCGAACATGCGCCCATGACGGCGGCGCTGTTCTCCAGCCCCGGGGCGCTACGCGAGATCCGCGGTGAAATGACCACGGCGCGGCCCGACCTCAAGCACGACATGAGTGCCCTGCGCCGCGAGTCGATCCGGCTGGCCCTGTACCGCGCCGGCGAGAACCCGCTGCTGGCCGAGGCCGCATTCGACGTGTTCTTCGCGGAGCGCCAGCGCGTCATGCTGTTCGAGGACGCGTTGCCCGCGCTGGAGTTCCTGGCCCGCCGCTACCCGGTCGTCGCGCTGTCCAACGGCAATGCGGACCTTCAGCGCATCGGGCTGGGGCATTACTTCCGCGCCAACGTGAGCGCCCGGGAGTTCGGTGTCGGCAAGCCCGACCCCCGCATCTTCCATGCGGCCGCCGGCGCCGTCGACGCGCTGCCGGAAGAGATGCTGCACATCGGCGACGACGCCACCCTGGATGCGCTGGGCGCCCTCAATGCGGGCATGCAGGCGGCGTGGCTCAATCGCTCGGATGCCTTGTGGCCGCACGAGCAGGAGCCGCAGCTGACGCTCACGCACCTGGGCGAGCTGACCGAGATCTTCGACTAGGTGTGAAGAGTCAAGAGGTTGTTTCTTGACTTGTTGAGTCTGGACATCGGAGCGGCGCCTCCGATGCCCTGATGGGGGCGGTGCCAGTTGTAGTGATGGATCCAGCGATCCAGGGCCGCAGTGCGTTCGCTGGAGTGCCGGTACGCGAAGCCGTAGGCCCACTCCCTGAGGGCGGACTGAATGAACCGTTCGGCCTTGCCGTTCGTTTGCGGCCGGTAGGGGCGAGTGAACTTGTGGCGGACGTCCAGCT